>NZ_JBDNGN010000108.1:0-2153 GCF_041689225.1 Hyphomonas sp.
CCTTCGGACTTCACGAAGCTGGTCGCCTTCTCGCAGCGGATGCCGCCGGTGCAGAACATGGCGACCTTGGGTGTGCGGCCTTCGGCTTCGAGCTTTGCGCGGAAGTCGCGGAACCAGTCCGGGAATTCGCGGAAGGTTTTCATGTTCGGGTCGATCGCGCCTTCGAACGTGCCGATGGCGACTTCGTAATCGTTGCGCGTATCGATCAGCACAGTGTCCGGGTCCGATATCAGGGCGTTCCAGGCCTCGGGCGCGACATAGGTGCCGACCAGGGCGTTGGGGTCGGTGCCGGGAACGCCCATGGAAACGATCTCGCGCTTCAGGCGCACTTTCAGGCGCAGGAAGGGCATCTCGCCCGTTTCGGAAAATTTCGCTTCCAGCGTCTTGCAGCCTGGCAGGGCGCGCAGGGCGGCAAGGGCGGCGTCCACGGCGTCGGCGGTCCCCGCGATGGTGCCGTTGACGCCTTCACTGGCCAACAGGACGGTGCCTTTCACGCCCGTGGCGCTCAGGGTGTCGGCCAGTGCGGGCTGGCGGGATTCAAAGTCCGGCAGGGCAACGAACTTGTAGAAGGCGGCAACAGTATAGGTCATGGCCGCGCTTATGGCAGATCAGCGCGCAGATTTGAATAAGGGGCAACACGTGCGGCGCCTGAGGGGGCGCTTGGGGTGGGGTATGGGTGTTCTGAGGGGGAGGTAGGGGTCAGGTGTCGGGAATTTTGAATCCGTAGTCCCGGCGAAAGCCGGGATCTCTTGAGATTATTCCGGACAGGGTGGCCCAAGGCCCCGGCGTTCGCCGGGGACACGGAAGTGGGGCGGCAGCCAGCGCGCGCCTCAGTCTGCCCGACACCGGTGAACGGAAACAGCCCGGAGAGATCGTCCGACAATTGCAGCACCACGACGCGGCCATTCCATGCGACGCCCCAGAGCATTTGACTGTCCGGACCGCCGGCAGCTTTGAACCACGCCTTCAGGCGCTGGATGCGCCAGAAGATCAGTGGCCAGATTGGCAGCAGGTACCACGGCAGGCCGGGCATGGGGGCAAGGAGGGCGTACATCGCAGCGCATTATACGCGCAGTTGGGGAGGGGGCGGATAAGGCGGGCTGTTTCCGTCAGTCTACCCGCCTGGGTTCGTCGGCAAAATGGCTGAGACCCAGCCATTGCTGCATGTGGGAGGAGATCGCCTGGTCGCCGTCCAGCCAGACCCTGTCCTCGGCGACGGCGCGCTGGTAGGCTAGGTTGCGATTGTCGAAACGCTGGAGCGCGCCCGCCGTTGAGGCATAGCCGACAACTTCTACCGATTTCGACGACCAGCGTTCGAGTGCCGAGATACTGTCGCCGAGGACGGACTCGCCAGCTGGCGAGAGCGTGTTCTTGCCGTTGTCGAACGCGATCAGCAGTAGTTCGGGGACCGGCGGAACGATGTGGATCGTCCGGGTCGGGAAGTTGGTTTTTAGGCCTTCCTCCATGGTGCGACAGGCCGAGATCGACAGGCCGTCATGCGGCGCGGCGATCAGCGTGGCGGTTCTGTGCTCGGCGTCGATGTCGGCTGCGGCAAGCTTGAAAGGGATGGCAGCGCGCAGCTCGGTCTCGGACTGACGGAGCATTCCCAGGCTCTCGATCCGGGAGATTTCGGCGCGCAGCGGCGCGGCGATGGAGGAGTCCGCCATGCGCAGATAGGCTTCAGCTTCGAGCGCCTTGTCCTCGTCGATTAGGACCTGCCCGAGATTGACCGTCAGCATGATCGGACCCATGAGCGGCGAGATCAGCATGGCGCCAATGATGACGGCAGGCGAAGAGAGCAGGAGGCCGAGTGTCGCGATGGCGCATGACGTGACCGCCATGAAGACATAGCGGCCGGACATCTGGCCTTCTTCGCGGACATGATCGCCCACGTCCTGATGGTCAATCTTGCGGACGAGCTGGCGCAGGAAGAGTTTCGCACGCCGCTTGAGGACGTTCATCTTCTCGGATGGTTCTGACTTGTCGAATGCCAGGTGGCGGAGGTCTCGTGGTTTAGCGGCGGGATCGGCAGCCAGTAAGGCAAATTCGATACGTAATCATTAGTATTATGCATTGAAAAACGCGGAATTTACAGTGCCCGGAACAGTGCCTGCCAGCAGCGCCTAGTCGGCAAGGATGCGGGGCAGTTTGAA
>NZ_JBDNGN010000109.1:0-24064 GCF_041689225.1 Hyphomonas sp.
CCGCCACGGCACGTTCGCGAAGATCAACGGAATAGTACTTGCCCATGGTGATAAACCTCCTCTTCCAGTCCGGAAACTGAATCAGAGTTCGAAGTGTCTGGGAATCCGTCCGATTCTGTCAAAGACAGAACCGCTCTAGTTGGCGACGCCCTTCTTGAGTTCATAGGTTCCGCGCCCTGTCGGGGTGAACCATTCGAGGATGTCAGGGTGGGTGAGCGGTGTCTCGGATTCATCCGCCAGCAGGTTCTGCTCGGAGACATAGGCGACATAATGGGTGCGGTCATTTTCAGCAAAGAGATGATAAAACGGCTGGTCCTTGCGGGGCCTCACCTCTTCGGGGATGGATTCATACCATTCCGCCGTGTTGCCGAACTGGGGGTCAACGTCAAAAATTACACCCCTGAATGGAAACATCCGGTGGCGAACGACCTGTCCGATCTGGAATTTGGCAACATGCATGGATATGGCGTTGTACCTGCGATTTCCGTCGATACGCTGGTCCAAAACCAGTGGCGACCGGGCTGCGCGACGGCGCCGGTGTCCAAACAGGGCTTTCAACCACCCGTTGTGTGTGCGTCCACTAGCCATTTCCAGCTCCTGTGATATCAATGCCCCAAGTCATCAATTTGGGCCACACCATGGCTGAAAAAAAGGCGCCCGGTGCCCGCAACAAGCGGAGCGCCCCGCGCAATGGAAAGACGGCACCGCTATTTGCGGCCGTTGACCTTGGAACGAATAATTGTCGCCTGCTGGTCGCCGAGCCCCGCGGGAAGACTTTTCGTGTGGTCGATTCCCATTCGCAGATTGCCCGGCTGGGCGAAGGCCTGCACGAGACGGGGCGGCTGTCGGATGCCGCCATCGAGCGGGCGATCGATGCGCTGCAGAACATCCGGAAGAAACTGAAGCAGCATGGCGTAGGTCGCGTGCGGTGCATTGCCACCGAGGCCTGCCGGAAGGCCGAAAACGGGGCCGAGTTCATTCGCCGCGTGCATAAAGAAACCGGCCTCACGTTCAAGATTATCGGCGCCAAGGAAGAAGCACGCCTTGCGACGATCGGCTGCCATGACCTGATCGAGCCGTCGGCCAAGTCCGTCCTGGTCGTTGATATTGGCGGTGGGTCGACGGAGCTGTCATGGGTGAATGCGGAAGCGGCCCGCGACAATGGCTTCAAAGGCCTGCTGGAAAAGGCGCCGATCCTCGGCTGGACCAGCCTGCCGCTGGGCGTTGTGACCCTGTCGGAAGCGTTCCAGCATCTCGACGAGGTTGCAGCCTATCCGCTGATGCTTGAGCATGCCCGGCAGACAATCAGTACATGGGACGGGATCGACGCCGTCCGTGAGGCGATGGGCGTGGATGACGCGCACATGATCGGGACCTCAGGCACGGTGACGTGCCTTGCCGGGGTTCACCTGAAGCTCGACCGCTATCGGCGCGACAAGGTGGACGGGACCTGGCTGAGCCGGGACGAAAGCGCTGCCGCGATCAAATTGCTGCGTGACGTCGGGCTCGAAGGTCGGATGAAGCTGCCGACGATTGGCGACGAGCGGGCGGGACTGATGTTGTCCGGCTGTGCGATTGTCGAAGCCGTGTGGGAAGCCTTCCCCGCCGGACGGCTGAGGGTTGCCGACCGGGGCCTGCGCGAAGGCCTGCTATTGTCGATGATGTATGGTCCGAAGAGGCCAAAGGCCCGTCGCCGCGGGCGACGCGGACGGCGTGGGCCCGATGATGGCGCAGGGCGCCAAGAGGACACCAACAATGTCGGATGAAGAAAAGCGCCGCTGGAAAGGCCCGACGGGCAAGGAGGGCTCGTCTGGTCGGCAGATGGACCAGCGCAAGATACGTGCGCACCACGCCAAGTCGGACAGTTCGAAGCAATGGCTCGAGCGCCAGATGTCGGATCCGTATGTGCGCAAGGCTAAGCTTGAGGGATTCCGCGCCCGTGCGGCCTACAAGCTGCTGGAAATCGACGCGAAGGCCGAACTCCTGAAGCGCGGTTGCCGGGTGGTTGATCTCGGCTGCGCGCCGGGAGGGTGGCTACAGGTCGCAGTCGCCAAGAGCGCGCTGGAAGTGGTCGGCATCGACCTTTTGCCGGTTGATCCGATTGAGGGCGCGCATATCGTTCAGGGCGACGTCAACGAGCCCGATGACGTGGCGCGCATGATGAAGGGCCTCACGGACAAGCCGAATCTTGTCCTGTCGGACATGGCGGCGAACACGACCGGCCACAAACAGACCGATCACCTGCGTACGGTCACGCTGGTGGAAATGGCGGCGGCATTTGCTGTTGAGCACCTGGCAACTGGCGGATCGTTCTGTTCGAAAGTGTTCCAAGGTGGGACAACGAAAGAAGTGCTGGAATTGCTGAAATCCAACTTCACGACGGTGAAGCATATCAAGCCGCCAGCGAGCCGCGCCAGCAGTCCGGAAATCTTCGTGGTGGCGAAGGGTTTCAAAGGGGCAAGTCGCCCCTGATCCGGGCTAGAAGCGCCGCACGATCGCAGGGCTCACATAGGTGTGGCGACGGGTCGACAGGGCTGAATCCAGATACTGATCGGGCTGAAGGCCCTGATCCGGCTTTGCATAGCCGAGTTCCAGGATCACTTGGTAGTGAGTCACGCTGCCATTGTTTATGAACCCGCGGGTATTAACCACTTCAAACCAGTCTGGCTCGCCATATTGGTCGCGGGCAACTACAAGCGCGCGGTCAATGGCATCGTCGACGGATTCTGTCGATGTGCTGGTAATTTGACGTAGAGATTGACGTGCTGAAACCATTTTTTAGCGCTCTATATTCGCGTTCCTTCGTGAGGGTGTTGCATATTCTATGCAAAACCGGCTGAGACGTTCCAAAAAAAATGCACCTGCTTGCACCCGCTGTCGGCTGGTCCCAAAGTGGCCGACAGACACTCAGGGAGAGCGATATGTCGATTACAGGCGGATGTTATTGCGGGGCCGTGCGCTATGAGGCGGAAGGCGACCCGATCATGAAGGCGCAATGCCATTGCCGGGAATGCCAGTATTTCACCGGTGGCCAGCCGAATGACTTCATGGCGATGCCCGAGGCCGGATTCACATACACCAAGGGCGCGCCGAAGCGTTTCACGAAATCGGACGTGGCCAACGCGGCGACACGCGAATTCTGTCCGGACTGTGGCGTTCATATCGTGACACGGTCACAGGCATTGCCGGGGGCGGTGATACTGAAAATCGGATCGCTTGATGATCCGACCATTTTCGAGCAACCGCAGATGATCCTGCAGACGGCGGATGCGCAGAGCTTCCATCACATTCCGGACGGCATTCCCACTTTCGAGCGGTTCCCGGGATGATCCGGCGCGGGGCGATCACATTGGCCTGTGCGGCGGTACTGGCAGCCTGTTCGGCAACCGGCAAGCCCGACGTAGCTGAAACGCCGGCGACGACGGCTGAGCCTGCGACGCACGACAAGATCAGATTCGATGGCAAGCGGGCGACACCGGCGGAGCGGAAGGCGTGCGTAGCGGCGGGCGGCACCGTTCGTCCAGACGGCATGTTGGGGCATGATCAATGTATCCGTCCGTATCCGGATGCAGGTAAGTCGTGCAAATCGAAAGATGACTGCCTCGGCCGGTGCCTGCTTTCGCCGGATTCCGATGACGACGTCGACCAGCCAACGGATGACGGCGTGTGCCAGGCGACGGACAGTCAGTTCGGTTGCGTGACGGAAGTCGACGAGGGCACGGTCCAGTGGACGATCTGCATCGACTGAGGATTGCCTAGACCGGCAGCAGGTGCGCCTCGGCCTCGTCGCGGTGCTTCTTCAGGTATTTCATGAAGGGCGTGCCGCCGGTGCCGACGTCGGGGTCGTTGCCGGCGCCGCCTTTTGACTGCTTGTTGATGTAGCTGGCGGCATATTCGAGATGGCGCGTGCGGAAGCGGGCGAGCTGGCGCACATTGTCATTGTAGAGAGTCTTCAGCGTCTTGTTGCCGACGCCCTCGATGAAGGAGCGCACATGGCTGGCGGCGCGGACGTTTTCGATGAATCGGCGATGTTCAGGCGGGCGATAGATGTGGAGTTCATCGAGGAAGGTGCGCAACGGATCCGCCGCGTGGCCGACGCCGAACAAGGCATCCACCGCAGGGACGATGGATGATTGCGATCCGGTCTGGCCACGGAAGGCTTGCGGTAGCCCGTCAGTCTCGGCGACGCCTTCATAAATGAGGCCGTCGCCTAGCGCAGGATTGTCTTTCCATCCATGGATCCACGGGCGGACGCGGTGGAAATAGATATACGGGTCGCAGCGCTCGGGCATGCGATCGAAGATTGCGTTCACATCATCCCAGACGGCCTTCATGGTGGTGAGGCTCTGCTCGGCGGCCGCTTCGTTGCCGTCATCGGTTGCCGCGATTAGGCGGGTGGCTTCTTCGAGGATTTCGCCGGCGCGGGCCTCGATGGCGACGTGGACCAGGACGAACCAGGCTTCGTCCATGCCGCCATCAAAATGCTGAAGCGTGAAGATGTTGCTGAGGTCGATCGGACCGTCGGAATCATAGCGGCCCCAATTGTCGAGCGTGTAGCTGGAATAGGGCAGGAGCGGCGGCTGGCCGAGGCGCTGGCCGAGTTGCCAGATCGGCACGGATAGGTTCGCCGGCAGGGCCTTGGGCGCATCCGGTTCACCCCAGACGAAGGACTGGACCATGAAACTGTAATGCATCATGGCGGCGCGCAGTTCGGCTTCGGAGGCTGACGCGCAGAATGCCGCGAGATCGATCTGCGGCAGGCGCCCGAGCAGTGCGCGCCCGCGGCCGGTGGGCAGGATACGCGGCAGGTCCAGCGCCATGTCGCGGGCCGGGTGGAGCAGGGCCGGCAATGTGGTGGTGGCCGGATCGGTTGCGGCGAGGAAGCCGCGCTCACGGCTGAGACCATAATCTTCGAGTTTCATCAGCGCTCTCCTCCCAGAGAATATTGATTTCAAATGAAACCATTCTCGGCCTAACACATCTCCAAATCGTCACGTCATAAACTTGTGGTTGTGCGGCGTGCGGAATTTGCAGTGGGGGCTTCACAACCCCTCGCGACTCCCTTACTAGGCCAAAAAGGGAGCTCCCCACATGAAAATCCGACAAGCCATCACTTTCGACGACGTGCTGCTTCAGCCCGGCGCGAGCGAGGTTTTACCTGCTGATGTGAACGTCTCGACGTTCCTGACCAAGTCCATCAGCCTGAATATACCGCTGATCTCCGCCGCCATGGACACGGTGACCGAGGCGCGCCTTGCCATCGCAATGGCTCAAGCGGGCGGGATTGGCGTGATCCATCGCAACCTCTCCATCGATGAGCAGGCAGGCGAAGTGGCCATGGTGAAGAAATACGAGAGCGGCGTGGTGATGAACCCGGTGACGATTTCACCGACGGCAACGCTGGGCGACCTGCGTGAACTGAAGGCACGGACCGGATTTTCCGGCATTCCTGTTGTCGAGAAGGACGGCAAGGTTGTCGGTATCATCACCAATCGTGATACTCGCTTTGCCGACGACATGAACGAGAGCATCGCCAGCCTGATGACGCGCAATATCGTCACGGTGAAGATGGACACCGATCCGGCTGAGGCACGGGTGTTGTTGCACAAGCACCGCATCGAGCGGCTGCTGATTGTCGACAATGACGGCAAGTGCCTGGGCCTCCTGACGGTCAAGGACATGGACAAGGCCGCCGTGAACCCGAACGCCGCCAAGGATGCCGCCGGGCGCCTGCGCGTGGCAGCCGCCTCGACTGTGGGCGATGCCGGGTTCGAGCGCACGATGGCGCTGATCGAAGCGGGCGTCGACTGTGTGGTGATCGATACGGCCCACGGACATTCGATCAGCGTGGCCGACGCCGTGCGCCGGGCAAAGAAAGTGTCGAACGCGGTTCAGATCATCGCGGGCAACGTCGCGACGGCGGAAGCCACAAGGGCGCTGATTGATGCCGGCGCGGACGCGGTAAAGGTGGGGATCGGGCCTGGCTCGATCTGCACGACGCGGATCGTGGCGGGTGTAGGCGTGCCGCAGCTGACGGCGATCGAGCAGTGCGCGAATGCGGCGCAGAAGTCGGGCATCCCGATCATTGCCGATGGCGGCATCAAGTTCTCCGGCGACTTTGCCAAGGCGTTGGCCGCCGGCGCAGCCACCGCGATGATGGGCGGCATGTTTGCCGGTACCGAAGAAGCGCCGGGCGAAGTGTTCCTGTACCAGGGGCGCAGCTACAAGGCGTATCGCGGCATGGGCAGCCTCGGCGCGATGGCCCGTGGCTCGGCAGACCGCTATTTCCAGAAGGATGCGGCAGCCGACAAGCTGGTGCCGGAAGGCATTGAGGGCCAGGTGCCGTTCAAGGGGCCGGTCGGTCCGATCCTGCACCAGATGGTCGGCGGCCTGCGGGCGGCGATGGGCTATGTCGGCGCCAAGGATATCGACGAGCTGCACAAGAAGGCCGAGTTCGTGCAGATCACCGGCGCGGGCCTGCAGGAAAGCCATGTGCACGACGTGATGATGACGCGCGAGTCGCCGAACTATTCGGTGAGCCGAGGGTAGCTAACAAAACACCCCTGAATAGAGAGAGCCGAAGGCGAGGGACTGACCCGGATGACTTGCCTAATAGACCTCAACCCAGACAGTGCTGCTCAGTTTTCCGGGTTGTCAGTTGCTGATACTCAGATGCACCTGATCGCCCCGACTGAACGCTGGATCGACCCGAACCTGTCGTCAGAAGTCGAAGACATTTTCCTGCCCGAGTGCGCCTATTTGTGGCGCATCATGATTGATTCCCGTTTTTAGGGTCAGGGCGCAGGTTCGCGTGTATTGGGAGAGTTGCTCGCGCGGGCCGCTGCTGCGGGATTTTCAGGAATGTCACTGACAACCAAAGATAAGGCTGACGGTAATGCGCTGGCGTTCTATCTGAACCTTGGATTTGTCCCGTCCGGCAGACGACTGCGTGGCGAGATCGAACTCGTGAAGTTCTTCGCAGGCCGCTGAAGTTTAAAAGCAGCAAGTGCAGGATGAGCTCCTTGGAAGGCATGCTCAACCCACGACCGGGCAGCGGTTTTAACCTGTGCCGCGAAGGTATTGGCGACCTGCATTCAGGCGCGAGTCCTGAAGGCATTGGCGGGCTCAGTCCCTGTTTCCGGTGACGCATGTTCTCCGCATGCGCGAATTGCGGGCTGATTGCAGGTTTTAAATCCCCGCTCAGATGAAACTTGCGTAAAAATACTGGATCTGGCGTCGGACTTGCGGCGGTCTGGCACGGCGTTCCATACCGCGACTTTTTGAATGGTTGGCACGTAGCGACACAAAGGAAAGAAGCCGATGGGCTGGCGAAGACAGGACGTGCGTGCCGCATTTGGCTACAATGCCAAGGGCGATCTGAAGAAGGTCGTCTGGATTGACGAGACGTTTGGCATGACCGAACGGCTGGCCAGGAGCGAATGCACCATGGCCAGCCTCACGACAGCCATCTTGAACGAGCAGGATGCGCGCGCTGTTGAAGACGTATCCGGACTGGAACTGGCGCAAAAGGCGCACTCAGCGCGGTGCGCGCCACATCGCTTCCAGCGCTGGCGAGTTGTCTCCGACTTCGAACAATTTCATCCGCTCGAAACCGTGGCTCACATAGAAGCCGGTATTGGCGGGATTTGAGTTCTCGAGATAGGCGGGGAGCTGTTTGCGGTCGCAAGCGGCGAGCATGGGGCGGATCAGCGCCTTGCCGACGCCTTGGCCACGCGCCGATTTCCGAGTGCCAAGCGTGAAAAGATACATGTGGGGCTCATGCGGATGATTGGCGTCCATTGTCTCGCCAGCCGTGATCGCGCGCTTGACCGCGCCCTTCGTGCCCCAGCGAGCGACGCCGGCAGCCAGCGCGAGCATGGACAGGGTCGGCAGGTTGCGATTTGTCTCCGAGGTGCACCACATGGCCGCGCCGCCATCGCCCGCGAGATAGCATTGCCCGCGTTTTGAATAGACATCCCGCGCCAGCACGGTGAAGGCGGACTGGATGGCGCGCGACGTGCCGAATATCCATTCATTCACCGGATCTTCGAAGAAGGCCTCGGCCGTGATGTCGCCAAGCTGTCGCCAGTCAGACGGGGTTGCGGCGCGGACGCCTGCCGGCAATTCGATGTCCATCGCTTCCTCCTCAACTGCCAACGTTCCGGCGTGGAGCCACGCTAACACGCCGGAATGATGCCTGAAAGCGGGACAACCGTAGATCGCGCCCTAGTTGGTAATTTGAAAAGCGGCGCGGAAGAATCATGCAGACTAGGGTAGCGATCGTTGGAGCCGGGCTCGCAGGGCTGGCGGCGGCACGACCGCTGGTGGATGCCGGCTGTGATGTTGTCATATTTGAGAAGAGCCGGGGAAGCGGTGGCCGTCTTGCCACGCGGCGTACGGATCTCGGGCCGATTGACCATGGCGCCCCAGGGGTGCCGTCGGAACTCGCCCTCGCATTGGGCGGGGCGTTCTGGCTCGACGGCAAAGATAATGCGCGCGGTGTCGGCGTGCCTGGCATGAGCGCACTGGCGCGCGCTATGGCCACCGGAATTGACGTGCGAACCGGCGTGACTGTTGTGGCTTTGGGCAAGAGTCCTGACGGGTGGCTGTTGACGGATTCCGATGGTGGCGATTGCGGCATGTTTGATGCGGTGATCCTCGCCGTGCCTGCCCCTCAAGCTGGAATCCTGCTCGCACAATCTCCCGACATGGTCGCTGACCTCGCGCTGGTCAAGATGCTGCCGATGTGGACACTTTTATTGGGTTTTGATGTCCCGACCGGGGTGCCGCAAGGCACGCAAGACTTCAACGGGCCGCTGATGACGGCCATTCCAATGCTGGCAAAGCCCGGACAGAGCGGCGCGGAACGATGGACCGTTTATGCGCAACCGGACTGGTCTGCGAAGTTCGTCGATATCGACAAGGCCGAGGCTGCGGCGACCCTGCTGGCGGCGTTCCGAACGGCGACACAGTTGACGGTGCATCCGGCCTATATCGCCGCGCACCGCTGGCGTTACGCGCGGGTGGGACGTGCTTTGGGCCGGCCTTTCGTTGCAAACAGCGAGGAGACTTTGCTGGCTGGTGGCGACTGGGCGCTCGGCTCTCTAGCCTCCGATGCCGTCGCCAGCGGCGAGGCGATGGCTGCGCGCCTTCTCAAACGACGGTCAGCACCGGATTAGCGACTTTAGCGGGGCGCGCCGGGGAAACCCTCGAGCAGGGCGATCTTGCTTGTGGAGCTTTGGTGGCGAAAGGAAGCGAGGGCCTGGTATTCGGTGCAACTATACCATTCCAACGCGATGTCCTTGCTGGGAAATTCGGCGAGGACGGTGCGGGTGCAACTCCAGTCGCCCTCCAGGACGTGTGCGTTTTCGTCGACAGACAGGAGGCGACCGTCATAGCGGTTGAAGACGTCCATGAAGCCCTGCTCGTATTTTCCGTAGGTTTCCCTGTCGGTAATCGTGATATGGGCGACGATGTAGACTGCCACGACGGCTCCTCGATGCGGTAAGACCTCAGTGTAAGATTACACAATATGCAGTGTCTATTTGTTTCCTTGTTAGTGAAGCCCGCGTAAAGCGTCCAGAAGACGATGAAAAAAGGGTGACACATGCGGAATGGCGGTCGGATCAGCGCAGCAATCGAGGTTTTGACGGACGTGCTGGAGCGGCACCAGCCGGTCAAGACAGCCATGCGCGACTGGGGCAAGAGCGCGCGCTATGCTGGCAGCAAGGACCGGGCGATGGTGTCCGGCCTGGTGCTCGACGCGCTGCGCAAGCGCAATTCGGTGGCCTATCGCATGGATGACACAAGCCCGCGCGCGCTGGTGTTGGGTACGCTGGGCTTTGCCTGGGGCTGGGACCTGGACCAGATCGATGCGGCGGTGGGCGATGAGCACGGCCCCGTTCCGCTGACGCCGGACGAGCGCGCGCGCCTTGCTGGCGAGCCTGACCTGGGTGCTCCCCTGCATGTCCAGGGCGATTTTCCCGAATGGATGACGCCGATGATGGCGCGCGTCTTCGGCGACGATGTGGCCGCCGAAACGCAGGCCATGGCGATGCGGGCGGATGTGGACCTGCGCGTCAATACGCTGAAAGTGGATGCTGAAAAGGCGGCTTTCCCGCTCAAGAGCGCCAATGCAGAGCCGTCGCGCCTGCTGCACAATGCCTTCCATATTCCAGCCAAGGATCCGAGCGAACGCGAAGCCAGCCTCGAGAGCATTCCAGCCTATTCCAAGGGCTGGGTGGAAGTCCAGGATGCGGGCAGCCAGATCGCGGCAGCGGCGGCGAATGCCCAGCCGGACGAGCAGGTGCTGGATTATTGTTCCGGCGGCGGCGGCAAGACGATTGCGCTGGCCTCCCAGATGAAGGGCAAGGGACAGATATTTGCCTATGACATCGATGGCAAACGCCTCAGCGCCTTGATTCCGCGCCTGAAACGGTCGGGCGCGACCAATGTGCAACTGGTGCACCCGAGCGAGCCGGTGCAATTGGAAACGCTGACCGGGCTGATGGACTGCGTGTTCGTCGACGCGCCCTGCAGCGGGACCGGCACATGGCGGCGCCGGCCGGATTCGAAATGGCGGATCAAACAGGGCCAGATGGAAAAGCGCATGGCCGAGCAGACGGAGATCCTGGCCAGCGCGGCAGCCTTCGTGAAGCCGGGCGGACGGATGGTCTACGCGACCTGTTCCTTCCTGATGGAAGAGGACGAGGACCGCGTGGCGGAATTCCTGGCGGCGCATCCGGAGTTTAAGGAAGAGGACGCAGCGGCTGCGGCGGTTGCCTCGGGCCTGCTGACAGACGAGGGCGCGAATGTGGTTCAGCGCTTTCGTATGCCGACCGGTAGCGTGCGGCTGACACCGCACCGGGCCGGAACGGACGGGTTCTTCTTTGCGGTGCTCCGCCGGGCCTAGTTGCCGCTGATGACGGCCTCTCCGGAATATTGCGCGATGGCGCCGAGGAGCCTGGTGACTTCCTCCCGTTCCTGAAGCGAGAGTTCCGGACGCCAGATATCGAAGAGGAGGACGACGCGCGTCTCGCTCGCCTCGTTCTTCGCCTCGTGCTCGACACTGTCATCGAATATCACGAGTTCCCCTTCTTTCCAGTGATGTGTCTGGTTGCCCACCCGGAGCCAGGCCGGGCCGGGCACCAGAAGGGGCAGGTGGCAGATCAGGCGCGTGTTGATGAGGCCATGGTGGGGCGGGATGGCCGCGCCGGGCTTGAGCAGTGAGAACAGCACCGACGGCGCCTGTCCGGGCAGGTAGTCCAGCGGGAGGGTGTCGAACGCCGCAGCCGTAACCGGGCAGCGGGCGCAGTTTTCCTCGACGCGGGCGCCGTCTTTCCAAAGATAGAAGGCACTCCAGTCGTCATTGCCGACGAGGTCGTGGCTTTTCACATGGGGTTTGCTTTCGTCGCGCTCGAGATAGGGCCGGAAGGCGGCATGGTCGGCCAAGACCGCGCGCAGTTCTTGCTGTATGGCGTGCGTTTGCGCCTCCAGGGCGGGGGCCCAGTCGAAATCCGAACGGTCGTAGAACTGAATCTGGGGAAGTGCAGGGAAATAGTATTTCGTCGGTTGCTGGAGGTGGATCTGCGCCTTGCCGAGGAGGATATCAACCGACTGGTCGAACCGGGGCGAGCGGCTCTCTGGTGGAATCTGGGCGGCGATGAAGGATTCATATTGGCGGGCATACTCACCCAGCCGGGCCGCGGCGCGCTGGAGACCCGGCTTGAAGATGTCCGGCATGGGACCGCCCTGCATCTGAGCGACCTGCATGGCACCGCCATAGGCGCGGCTGGCATCCTGGGTTTTGCCAGCGGCATGCTGGACGTCGCCAAGAAGGAGGAGGGCGCCAAGGTCGCGCGGAGATTCACGCAGGACCGATTGCAGCGTGGACTCTGCATCGGCCAGCTGGCCATCGCGGGCGTGGTTGAACGCAGCCTGCTTGCGGGCGTCGAGTGTGGGTAAACTGGTCATGCCCAGACTTGGCCGGATACAGCCCGCGACGTCAATACATGGGCCCCCGGAGTGGATACTCGGGAACATTGGCTGACCGCGAGGGCGCGATTGTGTATCCTGCCCCTTCGCCGAGTCGCATCGGCCAAATCGCTGAGGGGACCAGCATGAGCTATCAACTGAACGAGAAAGAGGTGCTGTTCCGCCAGCGCCTGCTGAAGGCTTCGGGTTTCGACCCGAAAGGCCTGGACGGCGTTTGGGGCAAGAATACGGGCACGGCTGACGATGCCTTTCTTGCCGCAAGCGCCGCCCTGCGCGAGGCTTTGGGCACGTTTGATGCGCGCTCAGAGGGGAACATCCTGGGACTTCACATCAAGGCGCAGCGGTTGGCGCGGGAATTCCTGACGAAGGCAGCTAACGTTCCATACCTGGTCAGGATCATTTCGGGCACACGGACCTATGCCGAGCAGGATGACCTGTATGCCAAGGGCCGCTGGGGCGGGCCGCCGGGACCGAAAGTCACCAGGGCCAAGGGTGGGCAGAGCAATCATAATTTCGGCATCGCCTGGGACGTCGCCCTGTTCGAGAATGGCCGTTACATGAATGGCGACGCGCCGCAGGATGATCCGGCCTATCGTGATCTTGCCGGGCAGGCGCTGGTCGAGGGGCTGGAATGGGGCGGGGCGTGGAAGAATTATCCCGATCCGCCGCATTACCAGCTGGCGAGCCCGTATGCGAAGATCTCGGAGATACGCAAACGGTTCGAAGCGGGTGAATCCTATGTCTGATTTGCAGATTCACCGTCGGGCGCACCTTTGAGGCTTGCCCCGTGAGGCGGGACTCAGCTAAACGGCGCCATGACAGAGCAAAGACACGAACGCGCCCTTATCGTCGATTTCGGCAGCCAGGTAACGCAACTCATCGCCCGGCGCCTGCGCGAAAGCGGCGTCTATTGCGAAATCCACCCGTTCAACAAGGTCGATAAGGCCTTTCTTGAATCCTATGACCCGCAGGCGGTGATCCTGTCAGGCGGTCCCTCGAGCGTGTATTGGGACAATGCGCCCATGGCCGATATGGCCATCTTCGAGGCTGGCATCCCGGTGCTCGGTATCTGTTACGGCCAGCAGGTGATGATGCACCAGCTGGGCGGCAAGGTGGAGGGCGGTACCAGCCGCGAGTTCGGCCGGGCCTTTATCGAGAAGGTCGTGGACGATCCGTTCCTGGAAGGCCTTTTGGACAGCGGCGAGCATGAACAGGTCTGGATGAGCCATGGCGATCATGTCGCCGAGATGGCACCGGGCTTTGGCGTGATCGCGAAGTCGCCCGGCGCGCCCTATGCGATCATTGCGGACCCGGAACGGAATTTCTACGGCACGCAGTTCCACCCGGAAGTCGTGCACACGACGCATGGCGCGCAGATCTTGCGTAACTTCACCCATGGTGTGGCGGGCCTGAAGGGTGACTGGACGATGGCCGCCTACCGGGCCGAGGCTGTCGAGAAGATCCGTGCGCAGGTCGGCAAGAGCAAGGTCATCTGCGGCCTGTCGGGCGGCGTGGATTCGTCCGTGGCGGCTGTGCTGATCCATGAGGCGATCGGCGAGCAGCTGACATGTGTCTATGTCGATCATGGCCTGATGCGCGCCAATGAGAGCGAAGAGGTCGTGAGCCTGTTCCGTGAGCACTATAATATCCCGCTGGTGCACGTGGACGCGTCGGTCCTCTTCCTTGGCAAGCTGGCTGGCGTGTCGGACCCCGAGCGCAAGCGCAAGATCATTGGCGGCCTGTTCATCGACGTGTTCGAGGCCGAAGCGAAAAAGATCGGCGGGGCGGACTTCCTGGCGCAGGGCACACTTTATCCGGACGTAATCGAAAGCGTATCGGCGCTGGCTGGACCAAGCGTGACGATCAAGAGCCACCACAATGTCGGCGGCCTGCCGGAACGCATGAACATGCAGCTGGTCGAACCGCTGCGCGAATTGTTCAAGGACGAAGTCCGCGCTTTGGGCCGCGAACTGGGCCTGCCGGAAGCCTTTGTCGGGCGCCATCCATTCCCGGGGCCGGGCCTTGCGATCCGCATTCCCGGCGAGATCACGCGCGAGAAGGCGGACACGCTGCGCAAGGCAGACCTGATCTATATCGACGAGATCAAGAAGGCTGGCCTGTACGATGAAATCTGGCAGGCGTTCAGCGTGTTGCTGCCGGTAAATACTGTTGGCGTGATGGGCGACGTGCGGACCTATGAGGCCGTTCTGGCCCTGCGTGCGGTGACGTCTACGGACGGTATGACGGCGGATTATTACCCGTTCGAACATGCTTTCCTCGGACGGGTCGCCACGCGCATCATCAATGAAGTGCACGGCGTCAATCGGGTCGTCTATGACGTGACCAGCAAGCCACCCGGCACGATTGAGTGGGAGTGACCGGCACTGGCGGGCAGCGACTGGCACTGGTTGGCAACGGCAGGTATTTCGTCCCTGGCGCCACTGGTAGCAAATCGTTTGTTGGCACGATCATTATGGAACCTGGATTGAGGTAACCGTTCCTGCAAAAACCGGAATAGATTGTCGTGGTCAGGACTGGCGTCGTCCGCTGTCAGGTACTTACAGTGTTTCCAGTGACGCCATGGGCACAAACAGCTTCATGGGGTTGTCGGTCAGTGGCAGGAAGAATTCGAAAGATTGGTAGAAGGCCAGCGCATCCTGATCGAGCACATCGAGAACGACACCCATGGCGGGCAAGCCCTTCGGGTTGCTGGCAATTCGATAGGCATGCCTGAGCGCATACACCAATGTTTTCGCCCCCAGGCCTTGCCGATGAAACCGCAGGTCGATGCCGAGTTGCGCCAGCAGGATGACAGGAGCGGGATAGCGCGGCAGGCGGGACGGATCTGGCAGTACTTCACGCACTAAGGTCTGGTGGGCGAGCGTGTAGTACGCGGCTACCTGAGGCTTCTCTGCACTGTCTTCGGTGGTGTAGGAAAGTACAAAGGTACGGTTCAGGTTCAACGCCATGTTCTTTGCAGCAAAGCGGCGAAGATAGGTATTGATGGCATTCTTGCCGCAGTCAAATGTTTTGACATTGATCGCGCTGGGATCGAGTGGTAAGAACTCATCGGCCGGCATTCAGCACCAGGCCCTCTTGATCAAGCGTACGCGCCGCCTCACGCAGCTTGGCTGTTGGCGCAGGCGGATTGTCACAAGCCTCGCAAAAGGCGTCGAACTGCGCGTAGGTCAGTTGAATACTGCTGTAGGCTTCCAGTGCGTCGGGCGCATGTTGCTTCACCAACTGCGTGACATAGGCCTTGATACTGGTTGAGCCCGAGGCACGGGCAGCACGCTCAGCCAGCGCATAGGTTTCTTCGTCCCACTGCATTTCATAACGTACAATTTTGGGCATGGTCATCTCCAAAAATACTCTACGGAATATCTCCGTAACGAAAATAATTATTACGGGATATATCCGTAAAAGCAAGAACGCATTCCCGGGAATGCGTTCTGCGCCACTCATTGACTGTAATGTTACAGTATGACAGTCTAGCGGTGCTGTACTGTTACAGTCGAAATGGATGGCGATGAGAGCAAGTTTCGAGGAGCTATTGCAGCCCTACCCCATAGAACCGGGTTCCTTGCTGCCCGCGATTTTTAACATTTTCTCGCTTTGGCGCCTGACAGGACAGCAGCAGATGACGCTGCTGGGGCTAAGCAATGAGAAGACCCTTTATAACTGAAAGAACCAGCCGGAAAAGGCCAAGCTGACACGGGATCTTTTGGAGAGGGCCAGCTATCTCCTGGGTATTTACAGGGCGTTACAGATTCTCTTTGCTGATGAAGCGCAAAGCGATCAATGGCTTCATGCACCCAATGACAATCCACTATTTGGTGGCGCGGCACCCATCGAAAAAATGCTCGATGGTTTCGTGGTCGATCTGGCGGTTGTTCGGGAGCATCTCGATAGCCAACTTTCATGATTCACACGGCGCTTGATGGTTCGCGCTGGTAGTCGGAGCAGAGCGGTGAGATGGGCCATGCCAGTGGTCTTTCATTGCGGTGAATGAACATCGATCTCTTCATCGCGCAGCTGGTGGTGGTTGTGGAAGAACATATCCCACCAGCCAGGCTGAGCAAGAGGCATGCTGATGAGGTTTGATTTGATATGACGACAAAGAAAGCCCATAGATGGACCTTCCCTGCGCGATTCCGGGCAGGGGTCTACAGTTGGAAATCCTCCAGATTGGCCTGCCAACGACTTCGTGAAGCGGTTTCCGAAATAAAAAAGGTTGCGAAGAAGGAGCCTGTCGTCGCCGCCGAAGGCGCTGTTCGCCTGATAGAAAAGCTCTGGCCTGCGCTGGAGCATGTGGACAGTTCCAGCGGTGCCCTGGGGTCCGCGGTGAACAAAGCACTTGATGACCTGATTCCCTTAATCATCAGTGCGCCGGCTGAGGCCAAAACGCGCAACAAATGGCTCGAACGGTTATGGCAGGCGATGGCGGATGATGGCGTCGATTACCTTGGGCCGGTGGGTGACCGCTGGGGTGAACTTTGTGGATCGGTGGAAGCAGCCAATCAGTGGGCAGGGGAATTGATGCCAACGCTGACGTCGTGCTGGACCGACCCGAATCCCGGTAACTATTTTCATGGCGCAACGGCCTGCCTGTCCTGTCTGCTGGTGGCCGGACGCTACCAGGATCTGCTCGATCTGCTGGCGCTGTACCGTAAACCCTTCTGGCATTATCGCCGCTACGGCGTAGAAGCATTGCTGGCGATGGGCAAGAAATCGGAAGCCCTGAAATACGCCGAGGCATCCAGAGGGCTCAATCAACCGGACTCTGCGATTGACCAGGCCTGCGAAGAGATCCTGATCTCCTCGGGCCTCCATGACGAGGCCTATCGACGCTACGGGTTGAGCGCGGCTAAGGGCAATTCGTATCTCGCGCGGTATCGTGCCGTGGCGAAGCGCTATCCGATGATGGCACCGGCGGAAATGCTTGCTGATTTGATCAAGACCACACCCGGTGAAGAGGGCAAGTGGTTTGCGACCGCAAAGGCGCTCGAGTTATTCGACCTGGCACTGGAGCTGGCAAACCACAGTCCCTGTGATCCGAAAACGCTGACCCGAGCGGCCAAGGATTATCTCGATTCGGAGCCGGCGTTTGCTCTTGATGCTGCCATGGCAGCGCTGCGTTGGTTGAGTGAAGGATGGGGTTACGAGGTGACCAGCGTCGATGTGGTGGAGGCGTATGACCGGGCGATGGACGCTGCCACCCGATTGAACAAGGCTGACTCAGTCAGCGAGCAGATTCGGCTACTCGTCGAGGTGAACGACAATGCCGGTAAACAGAACGCGGCGAGACAGTTTGTTCGCCAGGCTTTGCAGGGGCGAGTGCGAGGCTATGGTAACGACAACCCCCCTGTGGGCGAAAATGGATCACTATTTGGGCGTGGATAAAGGTAACATATATGCTACCATGTGGGTCACATGATCGAGGTTAGAGAATACCTTGATGCCGAGGGAAGCAGTCCATACGCCAAATGGTTCGATCGCCTGAACGTCGCCGCGGCGGTCAAGGTGGCGACAGCAATCCATCGGATGGAGCAGGGTAACGTCTCTAATGTTAAAGGAGACGGTGCCGGCGTCTATGAATACCGGATTGATTTTGGTCCGGGGTACCGGATTTACTTCGGTAAGGACGGAGACCGGTTGGTGATATTGCTCGCGGGCGGCACCAAGAAGCGCCAGGACGCTGATATTTCGGCTGCAAAAGGCCATTAGCGTGACTACAAACGCCGAAAACGGCAAGAGGTGTAACGATGGCTCTGACAAAAGATTTTAAGGACACCATTCAAGCACGCGCCCAGCGGTATCCTTCGTTCCGTAAGGCTCTGCTGCAGGAAGGAGTGGAATGCCTGCTCGCCGGTGACGTCGATACCGGCAAAGCAGTGTTGCGTGACTATATCAACGCGACGATGGGGTTCGAGGAGCTCTCCCAAGTCTTCGACAAATCGAGCAAGAGCCTCATGCGCATGTTCGGGCCAAAGGGGAATCCCCAGGCGAGTAACCTGTTTGCGGTGATCCATTACCTGCAGGAGAAGGAAGGTGTACACTTGGAAGTCAAAGCACGGAAGGTGGCCTAGGCAACTGTGCGGCAGAGGCCAATTGGCGATTTATTCAAAGTATTTTTAAGCATTTTCTGAGCATGGTATTTTTCATGGTATTACGAACTAGAAGGAAAATAAGCCATTGAATATAAAAGAGAAAAAAGTCTCATTTACAATCGAGTGGGAGTGAGAGTGAGCAGCATTCGCAGAGATTATTTTGCATATGCTCATTCTCGTTAATGTTGGTCTTTCCTTTAAATGCGAGGGCTCCTGCGCCACATGGACGCGTTCGAACGGCGTCAGGGGGAGATCGAGCGCGATACCGCCCTTTGCCTCGAAACGCTCGCCCATTTTATCTTCTACTGGCTGACGCGCACCGAGCCGATCCCGGAAGGCGAGCGCGCTGCGGCCCACGCCGTTGGCCAGAGGCGTTTCGACCATTTCATTCAGCAGGTGGCTAAGAAGCTCGGCAATGAGCATGGGATCGCGGCGCGGCTTGAGGGCATCGACGCGTCACCTGGCGAGGCAAGCGGCGCTCCGGCTGACTGACCCCATGTCGGAAAGTCGGCTCCAGGTGCGGAATGGCGGACATGGATTGTTGGCCCAAGGAGACTTGTTGAGCCTTAAGCCGGTGAGGGCTAAAGCCCGCTTCGTTCAAAATTCTTGTAATAGTAACCTTCATGACGCTTTATGTGACATATAGAGTTATGAAGGATCCGTCATGCCTACGCCAACCACACCGCCGAGCGCCGTGCGCCGGACCCTGCGCAAGCTAGGTCAGGATATGGCTGATGCGCGCAAACGCCGGGGCCTGACCATGAAGACCGTGGCTGACCGTGCCTTTACGACACGCAAGACCCTGGCGCGTGTCGAGGATGGCGACCATGGCGTGAGCATTGGCATCTATGCCTCTGTCCTCAACGCGCTTGGACTTCTGGACGGACTTGGCGACCTCGCTGATCCGGCCAATGATGCGGTTGGTCTGTCGCTTTCTTCCGCAGATCTGCCGAAACGAGTCAGGGCAAAGCGCTCATGAGAGAGATCGAGGCCCATATCTCGCTCAAAGGTGAGACGGTTCGCGTTGGCACGCTGTTCCGGCAGTCAGCGCGCGGGCGGGAGTCGGTGACATTCCAGTATCATGAAGACTGGCTGGGGCATGCGGCGCGGTTTTCACTCCAGCCGGGCCTTGGCGTCGGCAACGGCATGTTCCATCCCGGCGACGGCCGCGAGATGTTCGGGTCGATCGGCGATTCCGCGCCTGACACCTGGGGGCGGCGGCTCATGCAGCGCGCAGAGCGCCGCGCTGCACAGGCAGAAGGTCGGTCGCCCCAAACCCTGCACGAAGCGGACTTCCTGCTGGGCGTGACGGACATTTCCCGGCTGGGGGCCTTGCGGTTCAGGCGCGTAGGCGATGAACCGTTCCAGAAGCCTGCCGGCGAAGGCGTGCCCGGCTTCATCCAGCTTGGACGACTGCTCGCAAGCGCGCAGCGCATCGAGCGAGATGAGGAAACCGATGAAGACCTGTCGCTGATCTTCGCGCCCGGCTCCTCGCTCGGTGGCGCTAGGCCTAAAGCGTCCGTAGCCGATGCTTATGGCGCGCTCGCCATCGCCAAGTTTCCGAAGGACACTGACGATTACAGCATCGAGACCTGGGAACATATCGCGCTCACACTGGCTGAGCGGGCGGGCGTGCGTGTGCCGCGCCATGCACTCCACCGCGTGGGTGACAAGCCGTTGCTTCTCTCATGGCGCTTCGACCGCGACGGTGAGGACCGCATCCCCTTCCTGTCGGCCATGTCGATGTTGCAGGCGAAAGATGGCGAACGTGCGAGCTATCCCGAGATTGTCGACGAGCTCTCCCGGCATGGCGCGAATGCAAGAGCCGACGCGGCCGAGCTGTTCCGGCGTGTCGTCTTCAACATCCTGATCTCCAATGTCGATGACCATTTGCGAAATCACGGTTTCCTCTGGGCCGGAAAGGCAGGATGGCGGCTGTCACCCGCCTATGACCTCAATCCGACTCCAACGGACCTCAAGGCGCGTATCCTGACGACGAATATCAGCCTTGATGAGGGAACCTGTTCCATCGAACTGGCGCTGTCTCAGGCGGAACTGTTTGGTCTCAGTCTCGATAATGCGAAGGCGACCGTGTCCGAGGTCGGCAGCGCGGTCACCGAGTGGCGCGCTGTGGCGCGCCGGGTCGGTCAGACGGACGGTCAGATCGACCGCATGGCGAGCGCGTTCGAGCATGAGGACCTGATCGTTGCAACGTCCTGACCAAGTGGAGGCCGCGATTTTGCGAAATGTAAAATTTTGCTCGCTATCAATTGAGTGCAGGAGAATTCTTTCCCGAACAAGTTCGACGCTACAGTGAGGTGGTCCTGTTTTCCTGCACAGTTTTCCGGCCTTGCTAAGGTATATCCGGGTTGTTGATCAGGCCGCTTTCTTCAGTTCGTTTCCAGTTCCATATGCCTCGTTCGGCGTCGCCTTGCCAAGGGCGGCGTGCGGCCGCTCCCGATTGTAGAAGTGCATCCACCGCAGCAATCGCTCATCTGGATCGGCGGGCATTTCACATCGCCAAAAGAACAATAGACGCAGCAGTCGCCCGGGAGCGGTTTCAGCAACGCCCCGCATCCCTTGCAGTCATAGTAATACTGGCAGGCGTCTGTTGGCATGAGGTCTTTGGACTGATGCCCGCATTGGGGGCAGGTCAGTGTGGAAGAGGGTTCAAAGGAACCGCTCATCTGAGGTTCAGCCATCGCAGCAACTCTCCTTCATAGGACGGCAATATCCATGCGCCGACGAGCAGCAGAACGGCCACCGCGACGCTGATCCAGAACCGCACCTTCGGACGCTGACCGCCGCGCAATGCGAAAACGACGGCACCCGCCAGCAGGAGCGCTGCGATGATCATGAAGGCGGTCTTGTAGCGGGCAAAGAAGCCGAGATTGGCAACAAGCGCGGTGCTGACGCCAAGGTTCACAAGCAGGATTGGAAGCACACAGCACGACGCCCCGAGGAAGGCGAAAACGCCGCCCAGAACGCCTCCACCTGCCAGCCAGCCATTGGCGCGGGACGTTTTCGAGGCCGTCACTTCATTGTCAGTTTCAGAGGTCATTTTTATGATCTACAATCTGTAGCCACTACAGAAGCAAGAGGTATTTGCATGGCCGACTTCACAATTGGACGACTGAGTAAGGCGACCGGCGTTCACATTGAGACGATCCGCTATTACGAGAAGATCGGACTTATCCCGAAAACGCCTCGCAGCGATGGCGGCAGGCGCCTCTATGACGGTGATGCGATTCTGCGCCTGCGCTTCATCCGCCGGGCGCGCGACCTTGGTTTTGCCCTCGATGATGTGCGTTCGCTGATGGGTCTTGCGACCGAACCTGGAAGCTGCGTAGACGCTTTCGAGATTGCAGAACGTCACCGATTAGATGTGCGAAGCCGCATCGCCGATCTGCGACGTCTGGAACGGCGCCTCGCGGAGTTGACGAAGGCCTGCCAGATTGACGGCGACCTCGAATGCGGTCTTCTCGATGCGCTCTCACGGAACTGAGAATGACATCAGTCGAGCAATTATTCGTGCCGGTCGATGTTCGCTGACACAAAGGCCGATGGCACGTAGTGCAGGTCCATCCGCTTTTACTAGATGCGCTCTGACCTCCTTGTTCCCGTCTCATGCCGTGTGACCTGGACGACGCCTGACGGGCCTTGAAACCGGCGCTTCCAAAGAATTTTCCCCGCCGCTTCGTGGCTCCTCGCGGATCAAATATCTTCTCAGAGCCGGTGCTCCACTTACGTTTCGCCCGCGAGCGGTTCAGGCCCGTCCTGCGCCTTCCGAGCGGTCCGGCGTCGACGGGGACAAGAGGTCCCCGGGACTTCATGGAAACGAAAAGAACCACACCATGGCCAACGCACTCGGATATGTCGGCGAAACCAAAACAGGCTTCGAAGGCGCCCTCGCAATGATGAACCTATCCGCCGCCATCCGCATCGAGAAGAACGCGGAGAAAGCAGCCGAAGGCCAGCCCGACTACCGCGTCTTCGCCGGTGAAACCTCGACCGAGATCGGCGGCGGATGGCTTTGCAAGGCTAAGGCATCGCGCCGCGAATATGTCTCGATCACCCTCGCAGACCCGCAGATCGGACCGCGCAAGATCTACGCGAACCTCGCCCCCGTAAATGGTAAAAAGGGGCGCCACGTGATCCTCTGGAACCCGCGGGACTAGGGATCAGATCCATCGCCAATGAGCCGCCCCGGATATCAACTCCGGGGCGGTATTTGCGTGTGGAAACAATGGTAGACCGGCAGGTGGAAAAGCGCGCCTGCGCTTTTTATGGCTACAAATGGCGGTGTCTGGTGGCGTACTTTTCGTGGAGATCAAAGCCACGAAAAAGAGCATGCCATTATGGCCAGAGACAACCGGAAACCGCCACAGCGTGAGGAGCTGCCCGAGCTTCTCACCGCGATCGAGGCGACAGAATTTCTGAACTTGTGGCTCATCACCCTGAGCCGTCAGCGCTATCAGGGACGCGGGCCTATCTACTGCAAGCATGGCTGGCGCGTCTATTATCCGAGAGCCGATCTCGTGGACTGGTTCGAGCGCCAGAGATGGGCCTCAACCGGCGTGCCGCTGCGCTCATGAGACGGCGCACGCGAACGGTTGGCGCTGGCCTTCTGGGCATTGGTTTTGCCCTGTTCGGGGTTGTAATCGCGCCCACGGACAGGCTGATCTGAAACCGGACCGGCAGCGCGCCGCAAGCGCTTTACTGGCTGAGCGACGAGCCATTCAACCCTGGCCGATGGGTCGTCGTTCAGCCAGAAGCGCCGACGCGCAGTGGGCTGAGGAACATGGATTTGTCGGGCGGAACTGGCTGCTTCTGAAGCAGATTGCGGGACTTCCTGGCGATGAATTTTGCCGGGCAGGCACGCGCATTTTGATCAATGGACATGTCGCAGGAGCAGCGCGTTTGCAGGACTCATTCGGGCGGCATTTCCTGAGAGGGCTGTGTGGTGCTCGGCGAGGACCAACTATTTCTGATGAATGCGCATCCGGATTCCCTCGACGGTCGCTATTTCGGACCCGTTGAAATCAATGATCTCGATGGCGTCGCGCGTCTGATCCTGCATTGGCGGTGATTAGAGATGGCGGCGTATTCCGGCATAGGCCGGCAATTTGCGGCGAAAGGCGGCATGGGATCGGTAAGCGAACCCGGCAGGGCAAGATATAAGGATGTACGTACACGCCCACCCAGGTCATTGTCTGCACATCATTTTTCCGTATGCGGTTGCTGCTACTTATTACGTACAGGATTCGCCGAAGGTCTTGTAAACGCTGATCTTCGACTGTCATACGCCGCACGGGTCAGGCCATGAGCGGCGACGATGACATCACCCCAGGCTGGGCCGGCTGCATGATGTCGGTGCGGGCAATATTGAGCCAAATCAGGGGCCATCCGAAAAGCCGCAGCCCGCTCGCGGAATGGTGCCAGGCCGACAGGGTTCACCGGACGAAATATCGGCCGCGGAAACGGCGTCGTGCCGCTTGCCTTGCGCCTGAAACGCGGGTTTCAGTCCGACTTGGGACCGACAGCCAGGGCGCTGAATACCGACACGCAGAAAGGTACAATATAGCTGAGGCCCATTTTCCACCAATTCAGGGGTTCAACTGCCACGACCCGTTCGAACTGGTTGATCAGGGTCAGGAGCGAACCGACCAGTATCGCGACAATGAGACCTCTGGTCAGGATGGGGCGCATGATGTCGTCAAACTCTCTTCAAGCGGTGGCAGGCGGTCAATTCGCCCATGTCAGACTGCTGCCTTATGGAAGGTAGTGAAAGGCGCGCCCTTGATCCATGCCGCTGCTGGCGTTGCTGCGCCCCAGAAATAACCCTGACCATACCGCGCTCCGAGTTCAAGCAGCCTTTTCCGGTCTGCATCTGTTTCAATACCCTCGGCAATCGTTGTGAGTCCAAGTGCGCCGGCAAGGAGCAGGATTCCCTTGATAAA
>NZ_JBDNGN010000110.1:0-4011 GCF_041689225.1 Hyphomonas sp.
ATACGCAGCAGCTACCCAGTATGGATGGAATGACTGCGTCGCGCAAAAGGCACGCCGCACAGGATATCAGGGGTAATCGGGATGCGCAGCTTATGGATCGTCATGGCGTTTCTTGTCGCGCTAGGAGCGCTTGAGCCCGCTTCTGCGCAGACGCGTGGGACGCGGCAGGAACCGTTGCGTGTGCTGTTGATCCCGGCTGACGGCGGCACCGAGGACGGGACAAAGGCTGACTTCAAGCCCCTTTTCGACACTATAACGCGAACAAGCGGGTTGTATTTCGATGTGCAGGTGGGTCAGAGCTATGCGGCCGTCATAGAAGGCATGTGCGCCGGCCTGGCAGACATCGCCTGGTTCGGACCGGTCTCCTTTATCGAAGCGCGCAATCGCGGATGTGCCGAACTGCTGGCGGTGGAAGAGCGCGATGGTTCATCGACCTATTATGCAGCGCTCTTTGTTTCAGCTTCTTCGGACATTCGCTCCATCGGGGACCTGCCGGGCCACTCGCTCGCGCTGGGCTCGAGCCACTCGGCAAGCAGCTTCGCTTATCCGATCGCAATGATCGCAAAAGCCGGCATTGACCCCTTGTTTGATCTTGGCGCCCTGCGCCTCACAGGCAGCCACGCAAACAGCCTCATGGCGCTCAAGAGCGGCCAGGTCGACGCTGCGGGCGCATCGCTCGTATCGTTCGAGCGGGCCGTGAACCAGGCCGGCCTCGATGCCTCGGCGTTTCGGATTCTTGCCAAATCCGATCCGATCCCCAATCCCCCGATCGCCATGAATCCAGGCCTGTCTGTGGCGATGAAAAGTGCGCTTCGCGACGCCATCGCAGGCGTCCATGCTGCACCGGGCGTCAATCCTGACGCGATCCGTGGCTACGGCGGCAAGCGCGTTGACCGATACGACACCCGTGTCGACGACAATGTCTTCACCGACGCCGCAGCGGCAATCGCCTTCATTGATGATGATTTCAAAGCAGCCGTCCTGCGCAAGGCCGGCACGGCGCAGAATTGAAGCGGCGACCCTCCCGGGCGCTCGCGATGGAAATGAACATGACGATAGTAAGAAGCGGTGCCGATACGGAAAATTGCCAGGCACGACCCGTGACGGCCCTTGAATTTCATGCAGTTTCCCAGTCCTTCACATCGGGCACCCGCGCTCTGGACAATGTCTCGCTCGATATCGGCGCAGAAAGTTTTACCGTTCTGCTTGGGCCTTCCGGATCAGGCAAGACCACGCTTTTGCGTTCAGCAGCGGGACTAAACACACCCGATGCTGGCGAGATCAGAGTTGCCGGGGAATCCATTACGGGTCGAAACCTCAAGGCCGCGCGTCGTCGCATGGGCATGGTGCACCAGGACTTTGGTCTGTCGGAGCGGTTGACCACCGCACAGAATGTCATGGCCGGCGCTGCGTCTTCCATTGGCTGGGTGCGCGTGTTGTTTCAAGCCTATCCAAGAGCGGTTCGGTTGAAGGCTTGCCAATTGCTCGCAAGGGTCGGCCTCGACGAAGTCCAGGCAAACCGTCGCGCCGGGACATTGTCAGGAGGACAACGCCAGCGAGTTGGCATTGCGCGTGCGCTGATCAACAACCCGCTCGTCATCCTTGCAGACGAACCCGTCGCCAGTCTCGATCCGGCAACAGCGCAGGAAATCATGGCGCTGTTGCGCGAGGCGGCAGGCGAACGCGGCGCCGCCGTCCTGTGCAGCCTGCACCAGATCGACCTGGCACGGCGGTTTGCAGACCGGATTGTCGGCCTGAACCACGGACAGATCGTCTTTGATGGCCCGCCGGCTGATCTCACACCTGGCGCCCTTGCCATCATATTTGATGGTCCGGAGACACGGTTAAGACCGATTGTGGCGGTCGCTTGAAAATGCTGTTCGCAAAGGTTTCTGTATGACCACGCTGGAAACGCCTCCGAACGATTCACCCTGGCGCCTGAAATCGCCGATTGATGCGCGCGCGGTTTTCATTGTCATCGTTGCATTCGTCCTGCTCAGCTTTTCTGCCCAACGCGTCGATCTCGGCAAGATGGCCGGGCAGATGGGAGAATTCGGCCTTGCGAGTGTCGGCCTGAAGGACAGCTCCCAGATCGGGCGCGGTCTGGGCGGTCTTGTCTCTGATATGTTTCCCGTTGCGATCGCTGAACGCACGCCGATCGCGATGATCGAACATTTCGACGCAAATCGCCTACCGCCATTTGCACGGATGGAGACAGTCCAGGTCGAAGTGAGCGTGCTCGATCCCGACACGTTCCAAACGGACACACACCTCGTCGAGAAGACCTATCTGGTTCAACCCGCCGGATACCTGATCTTTGTTCTCGGCAAGATGCTCGAGACAATTGAAATCGCAATCTGGGCGAGCCTGTTCGCAATTATCGGGAGCCTGCCACTGGCGATTGTCGGTGCCCGTAACTTCACCCCTCATCCCGTCGTCTATTTCGCATCGCGGAGTATCGTGTCGTTCCTGAGGTCCATGCCAGAGCTGATAAGCGCACTGTTCCTGGTACTCGCGTTCGGCTTCGGCCCGGGTGCCGGTATTCTGGCGCTCGCGCTGCACAGTATGGGCTTCCTCGCAAAGTTCTACGCCGAAGACATCGAAGCGGCCGATCCGAAGCCACTGGAAGCCATCCGGGCGACAGGCGCCGGCAGTTTTGCAGCTCTGCGGCTTGCCGTCCTACCTCAGGTACTGCCGAGCTACACGGCACTCACATTATACATACTCGACCGCAACGTGCGGATGGCGGCCGTGATCGGCCTCGTCGGCGCGGGCGGTGTCGGACAGGAGCTCAAGGGCCGCTATGACATGTTCCAGTATGACCGTGTCGGCACGATCTTGCTCGTAATCTTTATCACCGTACTGCTGCTTGACCAACTGGCAGCGCATCTTCGCCGACGCCTGATATGAACTGGATCAACCCAGGCTGCGCGCCTTATTCACAAGATCACGTCAGCGAGCAAATGCGAGCGTGCGTCATGTCAGGTTTCGCCGCCTCATTTGCCGGCACTGTCGTAAATGACCTTCAACACCTTGGCCATCAGGTCGAGCGTCTGTTGCGACTGTGTCCGGTCAATCACTTGGCGGCAAAGCTCGCGTGACTGTTCGGCTGCGGATTTTGGGCCCACATGGCGAGGCGGCAGACGTTCGAACAGGTCCGCCAGCGGGACAGCCAGTATACGGGAGACGTTCAACAGGACCCCGGCACTCAGTCGATTGCTGCCTGTTTCATATTTCTGGAGCTGCTGATGACTGATCCCCAGCGCCTCACTGAGGTCGACAAGGGTCATCCCACGGACCATCCGGAATTTGCGTACATTCTCTCCGACCTGCCGGTCGACATCGGTTACCGAACGTGTCGCGGTTGCCTTTCGCAATGGCTTTTTCACCGTCCTCCTCCCCCTGGATCCTGTGGATCCTAATTATCTATACCACTCACGATAGATCGAATCAGAAGGCAGGTCGAGACTGTGTCGGTCACCCACGCATGGCGACGAGACGGAGTATCCAGGCAGATGCTCATGCAACACGATGCACGCATTTTTGACGACAGTGCGCGAGACGCTCGACGTGGAACATCCTATGCCAGAAGCTTGCTTTTCCCGGTCAGGCTTCGCCTTTCGTAGGATTCTGGGTGTCAAACGCCTCGGCGAGGCGAAAGCCCGGCCAGGGTTTCGGCCAGACGACCGGGTAATCTGCTGAGAACAGCCGATCCCCGTCCCTGAGCTTATGCGCCAAGCCAGCCTGGGGGATGGCACCCGGGCGATCGCGATAGCGGATGCGATCGCCGCAATACCGGAATGACACGGCCCTTCTCCAGCTATCCGACCGGTTGCCCCCGGCGCCATGGACGGTCCTGACGTCATGGATTATCACATCGCCTGGTCTCACGTCGAACGAGACAATGTCATAAAGCTCTGGCGCTGCTTCGATATCCGGACAGCGGATCTCGGGCGAGGTACTGATCGGGGTCTGGGACACGAACACATTTGGCGCAAAAGTCTGGCCCCA
>NZ_JBDNGN010000111.1:0-8082 GCF_041689225.1 Hyphomonas sp.
ACCTCGCCTGAGATCATCCAGCTTGGCGTGATGATGTATGTCAGATTCCCCCTGTCTCTGCGCAACGTCGAGGACCTTCTCCACGAACGCGGGATCGATATCTGTCACGAAAGTGTCCGCTTCTGGGTGGATCGGTTCGGGACTTACTTCGCTCATCAGATCAGGAAGCGGCGCTCAGAGTCGATGCGAAGGAGTCCGCAATGGCAGTGGCACCTGGATGAGGTCTTCGTCAAAATTCGAGGACAGCGCCATTATCTTTGGCGCGCTGTCGACCACGAAGGCGAAGTCCTGGAATCCTATGTCACGAAAAAGCGGGATAAGGCTGCTGCGTTGAAATTCCTCAAGAAAGCAATGAAGCGGTGCGGCAATCCGCATGTTGTCGTCACGGATAGATGCCCGTCGTATCGAGCAGCCAGGAAGGTGATTGGGAGCGAAGGTCGCCAGGAAACTGGACGCCATCTCAACAACCGCGCCGAGAATTCACACCTCCCTTTCCGAAGGCGCGAGCGGGCGATGTCCCGATTTCGGCGTATGCGAAGTCTGCAGAAGTTCGTCTCAATTCATTCGTCAGTGCACAATCACTTCAATCATCAGAGAAATATCAATAGGAGGGCTCGGTTCAAAACAATGCGTGACGCCGCTCTTCGCGAATGGCGCGACCTTCTCGTCGCCTAGCATTTGCTTGTTCGCGAATAACGGAGACTGGTTCGCATTAGACTGACAGCACCCCGCTCGCCGTATCGGTAAATGTGCCGGGCAGCGTTGCGTCGTCCGGACAGGATGGCTTCGCCTGCATGTTGGGCCTTCGGATTTATGCTCCCGCTCTTGAAGGAGAAGCGCGACGAATTCGTGAAGCCCATTTGAAGTTATTGTAACAGCGTCGCTGCGCCCAAAGGGCGTCCGCCAGAGTCCTTGACGCTTTCGCACGCCCCTCCTCCGGAAGGTTGCAGCAGGGCTTTTGCGCCACCCTGGAAGCGCCGTGGCAGAGTTAATTTCGGGGTCGGTTCAAGTCAGCTGGTTTACTCGCCAGGACGGGTGGGGAATGAGACGGTTGCCATAACGGCCCGGTGATCTGAGGGCCAGGGCGTCACGGCCATTTCTGCAGGCGGCGAAGCCTCTCCGACGATGGATGCATCGACAATGTCAACGCCAGCGCCGCGCACGAAGACATAGTCAATCCGGTCATGCCGGTCTGCCGGATCGTCTGCGGTCGTGGTCGGCGTCCATGTCAGCCCGGGATGAGCGATCTCGTCCGGATAGACTGCGCGATAGGCATCGACGAATCCAGCTGCCTCCAGCGCACCCGATGAAGGATAGGCGACGATGGCGGGCTGCATTCCGGCCTCGACGGCCCGGGCGGTCCAGTCGCGTCCCGAAGGTTCGTTGAAGTCACCGAAAATGAAGGCCGCTTCGGCGCCGTCGGATGCTGGCAATTCCTTCACGAGCAGGTCAACCGCCTCGCCCCTGGCCGCGCGTGCGGCGGCGACCCCTTCCTCGGATGTCGCCAGGAAGGGCGCGTCGCCATAGGGAATATGGGCGAACTGGTAGGGCTGGTAGGGATAGTCCGTGAAGTGGACATTGAATGCATATACAGTGTGGCCCTGAACATTGATTGCCACACCGAGATCATTGGGCGTCGCGCCCGTGATGGGATACCGGCTCAGGATGGCATTTGCCCATAGGGCGTCATTCTTCCCCGTCTGCTCATAGAGGTAATAGCCAAGCGCCTGTGCAAGCGCGGGCGCCGCACTCGGCCCTTTGGGTGGACAGACCTCAGCCTCGCAGACATCGCCTTCGAGCTGCGTCTCCTGCAGGCCAATGATGTCGGCATCCACCGCCCGCAAGACGGCGAGGGTCTCGTCAATGGGCTTGCCCTGGTTGCCGCCCGCGCCCCAGCTGTTGAAGCTCAACACCTTGAGCTGCACGGGCGCCGCTATTGGTTGGGTCGCGCAGGCGGCAAGGCCAGCCAGCGCCATCAGTATTGTCCAGCGCGGCATATGCTGCTCCCTGCATGATATTCCATTTTCCTATCATGCGGTACGTGTCGGTGTGATGACAGGCATCGGCTTTATGGCTATGCGCGAGACGAAGCGGTATCGAAGGCATCCTGAATGAGCCCCACCGGAAGTCCTGCAGACGAGATGGCGGCGCAGGCGCAAACCGTCCTGGAGGGCGGCGACCGTGCGCAGGCAGCCGACCTTTTTCGCAAGGCCGGACGCCTATACGCGTCGGCAGGCTGCGGCGCTGAGGCCGACCACATGTTCGCGCGCTATTTCGACCTCTCCCAGGATTTGGCGATAATTGCCGAGGCGGCCGAGCACCAACAGGCCGGCGATATCCAGGTCGCAATCAGGCTTTATCGCGCGGTCCTGTCCCGAAATCCCGGGCAAGTCGATGCCTGGCGCCTCCTCGGGGTTGCCCTGTCACAGGACGGCCGGTTCGAGGAGGCCGAGACGGCCCTTCGCCGCGCGGTAGATCTTGCGCCGGACTTTGCGTTTGCGTGGAACAATCTCGGCAGTCTCCTCACAGAGACGGGCCGCGCCGGAGACGCTGTCGACACGTTCCGGCATGCCCTCACACTGGACCCCGGCGAACCGCAGGCGCTGTTCAACCTTGGCAACGCACTCGCAGCCGCCGGCGACCAGACCGAAGCGGCCGGCGCCTATCGGGCGGTGCTGCAGGCGCAGCCACGGCATCCGGGCGCGCTGATCGGACTAGGCCATGTCCTGAAAACGATCGGGCGGCAGGATGAGGCCATTACGGCCTATCGCGACTGTCTTGCCGTCAACCCCGCCTATGGCGAGGTCTGGTGGAGCCTTGCCAATCTAAAGACCTATCGCTTCTCTGATGCCGAGGTGTCGCAGATGCAGGGTCTGCTCGATCAGGCTGGCCTCGGTGATGCGGCGCGCGTGAGCATTGAGTTTGCGCTTGGCAAGGCGTTCGAAGACCGTAAGGCCTACAAGACGGCGTTCGCCCAATATGCTAATGGCAATGCCCGCCGGCGCGCGAGCGTCGCTTATGACCCCGTTATGACCGAGACCGTGAACGACCGGATCGTCAACGTCTTCGACGCGCGTTTCTTTGCATCCATGGAGGGATCAGGTCACCCGGACCCTGCCCCGATCTTCATCGTTGGCTTGCCCCGCTCTGGCTCCACATTGATCGAGCAGATCCTCGCCAGCCACAGCCTAGTCGATGGGACAAGCGAACTGGCCGATCTCGGCAAGCTCGCCGTTTCCGTCGGCAAGTACCGGTCGGATGATGTCACTTATCCCGAAGCCGTGCGGGATCTTGGCAGGGCTGATTTCGCTGCCCTTGGCCGCGCCTATATAGCCCGGACTAACGAGCATCGTGCGGATGCGCCCTATTTCACAGACAAGATGCCGAACAATTTTCCGAGCATCGGCCTGATCCGGCTGATCCTGCCCCATGCCAAGGTCATCGACGCGCGCCGTCACCCGCTGGATAGTTGCATGGGCGCGTTCAAGCAGCTCTTCGCGCAGGGCCAGACGTTCACTTATGACCTGTTCGAACTCGGCGAATACTACCGACAATATGTCCGCATGATGGACTGGTGGGACACGGTCCTGCCGGGATTTGTCCTGCGCATGAACTATGAGGACATGGTGCTCGACCAGGCGGCCCAGACACGGCGCCTGCTGGACTTTTGCGGCCTGCCTTTCGAGGCGGCCTGTCTCAATTTCCACGAGACCGACCGCGCTGTAAAGACGGCAAGCTCGGAACAGGTGCGCCAGCCCCTGCATGCCGGTGGGCTCCAGACCTGGCGGCGGTTTGAAGTCGAACTCGCCGGACTGAAAGACCAGCTCGCCGATATCCTTGACGACTTGCCGGAGCGCGTGCGCCAGGCCGGCCGCTAGAAGGGCCAGACTTCCAGCCCGTGAATGGCATTGCGCACGTCACGCGATAGGGTCACAGTTTGAAGAGAGCGGTTCGCCGCAAGGTCATGCAGGGTAATCGTCGAGGGTGACGAACCTCCGGCCACCAGAGTGCTACTCACAACGCAGAGCCCGCGCGCAAAGCCCTGCCGGGCCACGCGACCATCCCCAAATTGCGTATGTGTCAGAGTGTCTGGCGCATAGTGGGGGACCTGAAATGTCAGTTGCCGCGACGGTGTCACGAATCGCAGCAGGTCAGCACCCGTATCATTGAACACGATACCGTCTCCAAGGGGCTGCGTATTATGACTCCCCTGGGGCAAGGAGGCGACAATTGACAGGTGCTTGCCGTCATAGCGCATCAGGCCTGTTGTGTGCAGGCCGGACAAGAACAGACCGTTCTCCGTGGCGCTGACACTGTTGAGGTGCAGCGCATTGGATCCCTCCGGGCCGCCCTTCTGTCGGGGGTCGAAACTTCTGAAGCCCAAGCGCTCACCTGTCGGCGTCAGGCTGAGTCCCCAGACAAAATCTTCCGCCTTTACATCGAAGCCAAGAATGCAATCGAAGCCTGTGGACGTCAGGAAGATCATGTCGCCGCGCCGCGAGATCTCGTGACAATGACGCAGGTAGGGATTGCGCCATGAGGCCTTCAACTGGAAGTCCGGATCATAGACGAACAATTCGTCGCTCGCCGCAACGTAGACCTCGTCAGGTCCGAACGCGATGCCGCGCAGGCCCCTGTCCCAGCCGCGGCCGGCCCAGTCGATTTGCATCGTGTTCCAGTCGACAGGCTGCGTGATACGCTCGGCTTCGAAATCGGCCAGATAGATGCCGCCATGGCTTTCGCCTTGCGCCGCGCCCCGCACGACGGATGTGGCGATGAACGTGACCATCGCGCTCAGACCTCCGGTGGCAGGTAGTCGAAAATGAAACTGATGCGGTCCTCGCGTCCCGCATTCATCACGCTATGCACCTTTTGATTGTTGATCTCGCACGCCTCGCCCAACACCATTGGCAGGGGGCGGCCGTCCAGCGTGAAACGCACGCCGGGATTTGTGGTCAGGGGGACATGGATACGGTGACCGGCGCGGAATGAGGCCAGCGCATCGATATGCGGCTTGATCCGCCCGCCCGCCTTCAGTTTCGCCGCCATCGCGCGAAGGATCGTACCCCCCTTCGGATAGGCCCGCGCGATCACTTCATGCATCAGCGGGATCGCGAGATCCGCGAGCCTGTCCCACCCGGGTTGACGCGATACCGTGACGTCAGGCCAGGCTTCGTCGCAGAACACGAGCACGATCGATTCTGTATCATGATGGACGTCATAGGCGCGCTGGCGCAATCCGAACTCGGTCCATGCCTCAGGCGGTTGGGTAAGGATGCGATCACGCAAGGGAGCGGCATCGACTGCCCCGAGGGACCGCACGCGATTACCAAAATCCATGCTGCCACCCGCCATTGAAATGCACGCAGGGCGTTCTCAACACCCTCCGTTCACGAAATCAAGCTGAAGCGCGCACGTCGCAAAAAATTCACTGGCTGCGCCCTGCTTTGAGAGACATAGCCCATCTGGGTTTCCGGCGTCCGGATCGACATGGTTCTGATGACTGCAACGACACGGGGTGGATACATGAACGGTTCTTTGCGCACGCGTTATCTGATTGGATCTGTCTCGGCGATTGCCCTGATGACAGGCTTTGGAAACGCTTTTCAGGCCTCTGCGCAAGTCGACGAGCGGCTTGAACTCGAAACTGTGACGGTCACTGTGCGCAAGCGCGAAGAAAGCCTTCAGGATGTGCCCGCGAGCGTCCAGGCCTTCGATGAAGCCGCGATTGAGCGGTTGAACGTGACCGGTTTTGAAGACTATGCGCGCTTTGCGCCAAGTATCTCGTTCAACTCCGAAGGGCCCGGCCGGACCAAGCTGGTGATCCGCGGCGTTGCCGAAAGCACCGGTACCCGCACAGGGCAGTCTTCTGCCGGTATCTATCTCGACGAGCAGCCCCTGACGTCCAATGCGCAGACCCCTGATATACGCATTGTCGATGTCGAGCGTATCGAAGTGCTCAACGGACCCCAGGGCACACTCTACGGTGCCAGCTCCCAGTCCGGCACCCTGAAGATCATCACCAACAAGCCTGATACAACGGGCTTTGAAGGCTATGCCGAAGGCACAGCCAAGTCGGTTGACGGCGGCGACGCCTCGTACGACGTGAATGGCATGGTCAACTTGCCTGTCGTGAAGGACAAGGTCGCTGTGCGCCTCGTCGGCTTCTACGGCGAAGAAGGCGGCTATGTGGATAACGTCCTCGGCCCGACACCCGGCGGCACGGTCACGAATGCAGGCTTGGCGAAGGATAATTTCGACAGCCGCAAATCCTATGGCGGTCGCGCCTCCGTCCGCGCGAACCTCAACGACCGATGGACTGTGACAGCAGGTGCCGCCTTCCAGACAGCCGACATTGACGGCCTTTCCGACTATGATCCGTCCGTTGGCGACCTCAAGGTCGTGAAGTTTTTCGACGAGCATTACAAGGATGAATGGGACCAGATCTCACTGACGGTGGACGGCGATCTCGGTTTTGCAGACCTTGTCGTGGCGACCTCCTATTTCCGGCGCGATATCGACTCCATTGCCGACAACACGGCTTACATGCAGTTCCTGACAGGGCTCGCAGCGGCTGATCCTGCCTATTATTCTTTCTATGATTTTGGCCCGGATCCCGTCGGCTTCTATGATTTCAAGCTCAAGGAACGACGGACCGCCCAGGAAGTCAGGCTGTCCTCCAAGGACGACTCGCGCTGGGGCTGGATCGTCGGCGCCTTTTACGAGAAGATCAAAGGCGACACGGTCGCGGGCGCCAATATCGTCGACTACCCTCTGACGCCATCCTATGCCGAGGTCGCAGCCTATCTCACCGAACCCACGGACATCTATTTCTCGCAGCGTGTCGCCTATGACCAGAACCAGTCAGCCGTGTTTGGAGAAGTCTCTTACAAGTTCACCGACAAGCTGACAGGGACGATCGGCGGGCGCTACTTCGATGCCAATAATGACGGGTCGATCATTACCGATATTCCTGAAGGCCTGAATATCGAGAATTCGATCCTTAAGGCGCCTGAGAACGGCTTTACACCCAAGATCAGCCTCGCCTGGCAGCCGAACGAGGACCTTCTCGTTTATGGCACGTTCTCCCAGGGCTTCCGGCTCGGCGGCGCCAACCGCGACCGACCCGGCATCCTTGTGCCGCTCCAATATGATGCCGACAAATTGTCCAACTATGAACTCGGCCTCAAGTCCGAATGGGCGGACGGGCGCATCGTATTCAATGCGGCCGCCTTCTACATGACCTGGGATGATTTCCAGCTCGAAATCAAGAACCCGGATCCGTCCACTTTCTTCTTCGTCACGGCCAATGTCGGCCAGGCGGAAATCAAGGGCGTCGAGGCGGAACTCAACGCGCTGGTCAGTGACCATCTTCAGGTTGGCGTGTCAGGATCCATTCTGGATGCCAGCCTGTCGGAACCGAGCGACTTCCTGAATGCACCGGCGGGTACGCGCCTGCCCGTGACGCCTGAACTCAAATTCGCAGCCTTCGGTGAGTATCGCGTGCCACTGCGCAGCCTTGGCGGAGAGGGATATATCCGGGCCGATTACAGCTTTACGGGCGACAGTCTGAATAGTGTCGACCCAGCGGCGGCTCAGAATCTGAAATCCTACGACTTGACGAACTTCCAGATAGGCCTGGACAAGGATAACTGGACCGTGAACCTCTTCCTCAATAACGCGTTCGACAAGCGCGGCGTGCTCTATATCAGCCCGGCCTCTTATAAGAACAGTCGCAACGTAACGCGCCCGCGGGAACTCGGCATCACGGTATCTCGAAAGTTCTAGTCGTCCTGACAATAGGGCCTACCAAGCGCAAGGAACTTCTGGGGGCCTGAATATTTCGGAGCAGTGTTCGGGATATGCTGCACGGGGCATTGTCAGGATAACCGGGCTTGAGATGACCAATCCAAGTGTTTAGCCTTAGGCAATGGCCAAGAACGAGCTATGACTGAATCTGGTGTTTGAGCGGTTTGAAGGTTGGCGGCGTATCTGGTTGTTTTGTTGTTGTGAGACAGCAACCCAACCCAAGGAGATACACCACCATGGAAACGAGTAACATTGTTGATTTTGCGCGTCGAG
>NZ_JBDNGN010000112.1:0-4064 GCF_041689225.1 Hyphomonas sp.
CCTCCTCGCCGACGGACTCCTCACGTCCGGCATGGAAGCCAGCAAGGATGACGATGTCGAACCGGACGCCGCTGAGGGCTGATCGGCTCCGGTTTTTTGTCTTAAACGGCCCGTAAATGGGTCGTTTAGAGCCCGGTTTGCTGTCAGGTCTCTAACCTGAACTTGTCCCTTTGTGGCGCACCTGGCTTGGCGCGCCGCGAAGGGACCTTTATATCGCCGGTTGGAACCGGCGCGGGACTGCCCTCGCCGCACATGAATAATTTCGGCTAGGACACTGCCCATGACCGGCGTCAACGATATCCGCGAAGCTTTCCTTTCCTTCTTCGAGAAGCAGGGACACACGCGGCGCGCCTCTGCGCCCCTCGTGCCGCAGAACGATCCGACCCTGCTGTTCGTCAATGCGGGCATGGTGCCATTCAAGAACATTTTCACCGGCGCTGAGGCGCCGTTTGCGCCTCGCGCCACTACGTCGCAAAAATGCGTCCGGGCCGGCGGCAAGCACAATGACCTCGACAATGTCGGCTATACGGCGCGCCACCACACATTCTTTGAAATGCTGGGCAATTTTTCGTTCGGCGACTATTTCAAGGAACAGGCGATTGTCTATGGCTGGGACTTGGTCACGAAACAGTTCGGGCTCGATCCGAGGCGCCTGCTCGTAACCGTCTATGCCGACGATGATGAGGCCGCACTGCTCTGGAAGAAGGTTGCCGGCCTGTCCGACGACCGGATAATTCGCATCAGCACATCGGATAATTTCTGGTCGATGGGTGATACCGGACCTTGCGGACCGTGCTCGGAGATATTCTACGACCATGGCGACAAGATTGCCGGCGGCCCTCCCGGCAGCCCGGACGAGGATGGCGACCGCTTCATCGAGATATGGAACCTGGTCTTCATGCAGTTCGACCAGTCGGCTGACGGATCGCGCAAGCCATTGCCCAAACCGTCAATCGATACCGGCATGGGTCTCGAGCGGATCGCGGCTGTCATGCAGGGCGTCCACAACAATTATGAAATCGATCTTTTCGCAAACCTGATCAAGGCCGAGGAGGACCTCTATGGCGAGAAAGCCAAGGGCGACCATCTGGCCTCCTTCCGCGTCATCGCAGACCATTTGCGGACATCGGCCTTCCTGATCGCCGATGGCGTGCTGCCGTCGAATGAAGGACGCGGCTATGTATTGCGCCGCATCATGCGCCGGGCCATGCGCCACGGCCATTTGCTCGGCGCGCGCGAACCGATGATGCACCGCCTCACACCTGCCCTGATCGGCGAAATGGGCAAGGCCTATCCGGAACTGGGCCGCGCGAAAGCCGCGATCGAATCCGCGCTTGAACAGGAAGAGTCCCGCTTCCAGCGCACGCTCGGCCGCGGCCTGTCGCTGCTCGACGAGGCGACAACCGGCCTTGGCAAAGGTGATGCCCTGTCGGGTGACACCGCCTTCCGGCTCTACGACACGTTCGGCTTCCCGCTGGACCTGACGCAGGACATCCTGCGGGCGCGCGGCATGTCGGTCGATACGGCTGGTTTCGACGCGGCGATGGACGTCCAGCGCGAAGGTTCGCGCAGCGCGGGCTTCTCGTCCGGCGATGCCGCGACCGATGACATCTGGTTCGCAGTGCGTGAAAAATCCGGCGCCACGAAATTCGGTGGTTATTCGGCCACGCAAGGCCAGGGCAAACTCGTTGCCATCGCGGCGGGCGGTGCGCTGGTCGATACGCTCCAGCCGGGCGCAGCCGAACTCGTGTTCGATGCCACGACTTTCTATGCCGAGAGCGGCGGCCAGGCCGGCGACCATGGCGAGATCACGTTCGATGACGGCGCACGCTTCATCGTCCGTGACGTGCAGAAGCGGGTCGGAGATGTGAATGTCCATATTGGTGAACTGGTCAGTGGCTCGGCCAAGCTCGGGGCGAAGGCGAAACTGCATGTCGACGCGACGCGGCGCCGGGCCATCATGGCAAACCACTCGGCGACCCACCTGCTGCATGCCGCCTTGCGAAATGTGCTCGGCGAGCATGTCACGCAGAAAGGGTCGCTGGTCGAAGCGGATCGCCTGCGGTTTGACTTCTCGCATGGCGCACCGGTGACGGCGGCGGAACTCGAAGCCATCGAGGACCAGGTCAATGCCGTGATCCGCCAGAATGCCGCGACAGACATCAAGGTGACCACGCCGGAGAAAGCCATCGAGGCCGGGGCGTTGGCGCTGTTCGGCGAGAAGTACGGTGATGAAGTCCGCGTCCTGTCGATGGGCAAGGGCGACGGCAAGGCCTATTCGGTCGAACTGTGCGGCGGCATTCATGTCGAGCGCTCGGGTGACATCGCCGTGTTCGTGATTACGTCGGAAGGTGGCGTATCCGCTGGCGTCCGCCGGATCGAGGCGGCCACAGGCGCCGAGGCGCTGAGTTATCTCAAGGGCCGCGCACGGATTGCGGAGGACCTGGCCGAGAGCCTGAAAGTGCCACTGAAAGACGTGCCGCGCAAAGTCACTGTCCTGACGGAAGAGCGCCGCGCGCTGGAGAAGGAACTGGCCGATGCCAAGCGCAAGCTGGCCATGGGCGGTGGGGGCGGCGCGCCCGCCGGACCGGAAGTGATCAATGGCGTGAACCTGATCGCGCGGGTCGCCGAAGGCGTCGGCGGCAAGGATTTGCGCGCGCTGGTCGACGAGGCCAAGGCGAAGATCGGTTCGGGCGTCGTGGCCTTTGTCGGCGTGGCCGATGGCAAGGCGGGCGTGGCGATTGGCGTGACGGCGGACCTCACCGCGAAATATTCGGCGGTGGACCTTGTGAAGGTTGCCGCGGCTGCACTTGGCGGCCAGGGCGGTGGCGGGCGTCCGGACATGGCGCAGGCGGGCGGACCGGATGCGAGCAAGGCGGATGAGGCGCTGGCGGCTGTGAGAGCCGTTCTGGCGGGCTGAACCCGAACTAAACCGCCTGTGCCAGCAGGGGTTCTGCTGCGCCCGGCTGCCATTGTGCGTGCTTGGTCATGATTGATTTGAAGAGCGGGCTGGCGAGGTGGTTTTCGAGCCAGGGCTTCAGCGCGGGCAGGTCTTGTTCGGCGAACCAGGCGCGGTCGGTGGCGGCGAACTGGCGGACGAAGGGGAAAATGGCCATGTCGGCAAGGGTACGGTGAGGGGCCAGCAGCTGGGTCCCTGAGGGGGTGATACGGGTGTCCCACGTCCGCAATATGTTCAGACCGGTCCCACGCTGGGCCAGCGGATCAACGCCGTCATAGCGGGTCGGGTATTTGTAGCGGTCGAGGGCCGTTTTGAATGGGCCGTCGCATTGGGCGATCAGGGCAGCTGTTTCGGCGGCGTCAGCGCCGAGCCAGTTTTCCGGATCATTCAGGGCGAGCGCCCAGTGCATGACATCAAGGCTTTCGTCGATCACAAGGCCATCCGGCAGGACGAGAACCGGGACCGTGCCCTTGGGGCTGGCGGCGAGCATTTCGGCCGGCTTTTCGCGCAGGACGACTTCGCGGATGCGGATATCGGCGCCGCTGACAGCAAGCGCGAGGCGGGCGCGCATGGCATAGGGACAGCGCCGGAACGTGTAGAGGACGGGAAGGGTCATGCCTCCTGGCTCCGCCGTGCCTCCGGGCCCATGTGTTGCTGCCCGCGGGACTTGGCGAGGTCGATCTGTTTCTGGCGCTCGGCAAAGCGGGCGCGCTGGTCGTCAGTCATTTCGGCGATGCAATGCGGGCAGGCGACGCCGGGTTCGTAGGCGGCGTGCTGCATATCGGTCTCGGATAGCGGCCGCTTGCAGGCATGGCACATGTCATAGGAGCCGGGGGTGAGATCGTGCCGGACCGAGACGCGTTCGTCGAAGACGAAGCATTCGCCCTGCCATTTGGTGTCGGATTCCGGCACGGTTTCGAGATATTTCAGGATACCGCCCTGGAGGTGGAAGACGTCTTCGATGCCTTCGGACTTCACGAAGCTGGTCGCCTTCTCGCAGCGGATGCCGCCGGTGCAGAACATGGCGACCTTGGGTGTGCGGCCTTCGGCTTCGAGCTTTGCGCGGAAGTCGCGGAACCAGTCCGGGAATTCGCGGAAGGTTTTC
>NZ_JBDNGN010000113.1:0-22500 GCF_041689225.1 Hyphomonas sp.
CTCACTCATCGCTTGACCGACAGACGCCAGATCAGGCCTACTTCAACGCGCGGCAGCCAATCCCGGTTGCGGCATAACCCGAAGGGCAGAGATCCACTTAGCAAGTGACCGATATCTGTTCAGACGAACCGAGCCACCTCTATTGTTCTGATCGTGGATCGCGCCATAGCCCAATAGAGACCGTGTTCCTCGCGGGCCTGCGCCCGCGCTATTCCGGCAAAATACAAAGCCGCTGTGGCGGAGAGCGCGATTGTTATCATCGGTCAGTGCGTCCTCGGGCGCAGGTGGCGCACTGAACGGCGGGCCCGACGGGTGTCGAAGTGCCGGTCGTTTCCTATGAACCGAATTTCAGGCGTCTCGCAACGGCTGCCGCCATCTTCGTTCCCAGATCCGGTCCTTCAAGAGGATAGAGGTAGGGTTCGATAAGCTCCAGTTCCATGAGCAGCAAACGTCCGTCTGGGCCCCTCAGCATATCGACCCGGCCATAGAGCGGAACGTCCTCAAGCGTGGAGATAATAGCCGTGGCTGCGGCAAGGTCTTCGGCTGATGGCGAGATGGCCTTTTCGGTGCCACCATATGTCGACTGAATGCGATAATCCCCCGATGCAGCGCGTTTGACCAGCGCGTGGCTGAATGCGCCATCGATAAAAATGAAACTGATTTCGCCCTCGTCCTGGATCATTTTCAGGAAAGGCTGGACCATCATTGCATGTCGCATGTCAGGAATCGGATCGCCGCGCTTCAACCGGTGCTGGCCGGCTGCGCCAGCACCTATCTGCCGTTTGAATACAAGATCTTCGCTTCCGAGTTCATCGAACGCGGACCCGGCAAGTCCTGGTGGCGCCGCATCGAGCCAGAGTGTCGGAATAAGGTTGGCACCCTTGGCCTCCATTTCCCTGAGATAGGTCTTTCGGCTGTTCCAGCGCACAAGTGCGGCGCTATTGAACAGTTTCGTGAGTGTGCCGATCCGTTCCAGAGTGGTCAGGAATTCGTCGATCCGGTCCCAGTAGTCCCAGGTCGTTCCGATGATCGCCGCGTCGAATGACGACCAGTCAACGTCCGGGTCATCCCAGGCCACGTCGTGCAGACTCATGCCAAGCGCCGCAAAGGGCGGGCGCAGAGCGTCCATCATATAGTCGTGCTCAAACGCGTCGCTGCGACGCGACGGGGACCCGGGCAGGGTCACGCGGGATGAGATGTATGCGATCTTCATCGTCGCCGTTTAGCATGCAGCGTGGTTGCGTCCAGCGGCCTTGTCTGGCAATCGACGGGTTTGAAATTCAAGGCAAAATTATCATGACCTCTACCCGTTTTGACGTTGTCGGCTTGGGCAATGCGATTGTTGACGTTCTGTCGCGCGCAGATGACACGTTCCTTGAAGAATGGGGCATCCAAAAAGACGCGATGAACTTGATCGAGGAGCCACGCGCCCATGCGCTGACGGCGGCCGCCAAAAATCCCATCATCACGTCTGGCGGCAGCGGCGCGAACACCATTGCCGGCGTCGCTAGCTTCGGTGGAACGGCAGCCTATATCGGCAAGACGGCAAATGATGACCTAGGGCGCCAGTTCCGGGCCGAGATGGCAAGCACAGGTGTGCCATTCGCCACGCATCCGCTCGACACCGGGCCAGCGACCGCGCGCAGTATCATATTCGTGAATGATGATGGTGCGCGAAGCATGAACACGTTCCTCGGCGCGTCCGTCCTCTTCTCGAAGGATGACGTCGATGAAGAGGTCGTGCGCTCCGGCAAGATTCTCTATCTCGAAGGCTACCTGTTCGACAAGGACGACGCGAAGACAGCCTTTATCCACGCGTCAGAAATCGCAAAGGCGTCGGGACGTCTTGTGGCGCTGACTCTTTCCGACAGTTTCTGCGTCGATCGTCACCGAGACAGTTTCCTTCACCTTGTTCAGGGGCACGTGGATATCCTGTTTGCCAATGAAGAAGAGCTTTTGTCACTCTATCAGACGCGGGATTTCGACGAGGCCATCTCGCGCCTGCAGGCCGACACCGCTATCGCAGCTGTCACACGAAGTGAAAAGGGCTCTGTCGTTATCGGCGACAGCGACCCGATTGTAGTTGCGGCCGAGCCCGTCAATAAAGTCGTCGACACGACCGGCGCCGGTGACCAATACGCAGCCGGTTTCCTTTTCGGATACGCGAAGGGCCTGCCTCTTGCGACATGTGCGCGTCTCGGCCATATCGCCGCCGCCGAAGTGATCAGCCATTTCGGGCCGCGGCCGGAAGTCTCGCTTGCCGGTCTTGCCTTGGCGGCTGGCATCAAAGCCTAGGCGAGCATCCGTTCGACATAATCCAAACGGTCGTGACCGAAGAAAAGCTCGTCTCCGACCAGAAAGCTCGGCGCGCCAAATATACCGCGCGCGACGGCTTCCTCCGTGTTGGCCCGAATTTTGTCTTTCGCAGCATTCGACGTTGCCAGCGCCGCGATCTGGTTCGCGTCGAACCCGTTCGCCGAACACATCGCAGCTACAGCGGCCTTGTCGGATGGATCTAGCGTATCGGGTTGCCCCCAGCATGCATGGAAGCAGGTGGTGATAAACCTGACCTGTTCACCCGGGTCTGATTCGAGCCCGATAGTCGCCCTGATCAATCCGAGTGTGTTCATCGGAAAGGCTGGGTTGGAATGGAAGGGCAATCTGATGTGTTCGGCGCATCGGAGGATGTCGCGGTTCATGTACGCACCCTTGGCGGGCACCATCCCTGGCGGTCGATTGCCCGTTGCCTGCATAACTCCGCCCAGGAACATTGGCCTGTAAACCAGCGTCGCGCTTGTGCGCTCGGCAACGCCTTGCGCAACCGGGAGGGAGAGATAGGCTGTCGGACTTACATAGTCGAAAAAGAACTCGAACGACTTGGCCATGTTTTGCCCCCGAATCATGCTTAAGTGCTGTTTTGGAACTTAATAGATTTCAGATGGGCGTGTCACGTATGAAATGGTCGGAACTTTCAGATAATTGGTGCCCGGTCGCCCGGACTCTGTCGATCCTGGGAGATCGCTGGACCCTGCTCATTTTGCGGGACTGCTTCTTGGGTCTGTCGCGGTTCGAGCGGTTTGCCGAGTCGAGTGGCATGACGCGGCACATTCTCGCCGACAGGCTGAAACGACTTGTCGAGGCGGGTGTTCTCGCCAAGCAAGCCTATTCCGACGCGCCGAAGCGCTACGACTATGTCCTCACGGAGAAGGGGCAAGAGCTCGCGCCGGCCATGCTGACGCTTCGCGATTGGGGAAAGAAGCATCTGCCCGTCCGACGGGCGACCGCGAACTGAGCTTTTCGGCCTATAGAATGAACTTTGACAGGTCGGAATTGCCAGCCAGGCTGGCCACGCGTTCGTTCACATAGTCCGCCGTTATCGTGATCGTTTCGCCCGACTTGTCTGGCGCATCGAAACTGATTTCATCGAGCAACCGCTCAAGAACCGTCTGCAATCGGCGCGCACCGATGTTTTCGACAGAATTGTTCACGGCCTCAGCCAAGTCGGCCAAGCGGTCAATCGCGGCGTCCTCGAACTCCAGCGTGACATTCTCTGCCGCCATCAGCGCCTGGTACTGCTTTATCAGGCTGGCTTCCGGTTCAATCAGGATGCGGCGCAGGTCATCACGCGACAGCGGCTCGAGTTCGACCCGAATGGGCAGGCGTCCCTGAAGCTCGGGCAGCAGGTCCGACGGCTTGGACAGGTGAAAGGCACCCGAGGCGATAAACAGGATATGGTCCGTCTTCACGGCGCCGCGTTTCGTCGACACGGTCGTGCCCTCGATCAGCGGCAACAGATCGCGCTGAACCCCTTCGCGGCTGACATCGGCGCCGCCCTGTCCCTTGCGGACCGCGACCTTATCGATCTCGTCGAGGAAAACGATGCCGTCTTGTTCCACCGAATGGACCGCCTCGCGAACGATCGCGTCTTCATCAAGCAGGCGATCGGCCTCTTCCTCGAGAAGCGGGCGATAGGCTTCCTGAACCGTGGTGCGGACGCGTTTGCTGCGTCCTCCCATGGCCTTGCCCAGGATGTCGGACAGGTTGATCATCCCCATCGATCCGCCCTGACCCGGTATATCGAGCATCGGCATCGAGTTTCCGGTGTCCGTAAAATCTATGTCTACTGGTTTGTCATCCAGTTCTCCGGACCGCAATTTGCGTCGGAACGCCTCGCGCGTCGATTTTTGGGCATCTTCGCCGACCAGCGCGTCGAGCAGGCGCTCTTCAGCGGCGTCTTTCGCCTGCTGGGACACACCCGCGCGTTTTTGTTCGCGGATCATGCCGATAGCGGCTTCGACAAGGTCTCGGATAATCTGTTCCACATCCCGGCCGACATATCCGACTTCAGTGAACTTGGTCGCTTCGACCTTCAGGAAGGGTGCGTTGGCGAGCTTGGCGAGCCGGCGCGATACTTCGGTCTTGCCCACGCCTGTCGGCCCGATCATCAGGATATTCTTGGGTGTGATTTCATTGCGCAGGGCTTCTGGCGCCTGTTTGCGGCGCCAACGGTTGCGCAGGGCGATAGCGACGGCGCGCTTGGCGCCGTTCTGTCCGACAATGTGACGATCAAGCTCGGCGACGATTTCGCGGGGAGTCAGGTTTTGCATGCATGTCTTTCAGGAAGGAATTGGGTACCGACGCCGGGACAGGTCAGATTTCGAGTGTCTCAAGCGTGAAATTTGCATTGGTGTAGACGCAAATGTCAGCTGCGATCTGCATCGCCTTGCGTCCGATGATCTCGGCATCATCTTCGTATTCATAGAGGCCACGCGCCGCGGCCAGTGCAAAGTTGCCACCCGACCCCACAGCGACGACGTTGTGCTCGGGCTCAAGCACATCCCCAGCACCGGTGATCACAAGCGTGACGTCCTTGTCGGCCACGATCAGAAGAGCTTCAAGTTTTTGTAGGTATTTTTCGGTTCGCCAGTCCTTTGCCAACTCTACGGCTGCCCGCTGAAGCTGCCCGGGATGGCGCTCGAGTTTCGCCTCCAATCGCTCGAACAGCGTGAATGCGTCGGCCGTCGCGCCGGCAAACCCGGCGAGGATGTCTCCTCCAGCGATACGCCGCACCTTGCGCGCGTTTCCCTTCATGATCGTTTGGCCCATCGAGACTTGGCCATCACTTAGAATCGCCAGTTTTCCCGATTTCCGGACAGCAAGGATCGTGGTGCCATGCCAGATCGCGTCAGATTTTGTATTGTGTTTCATGCCCTCAGATGTGGCCGATAAGGCACGCCAGCGCAAGACATCCGAAATCATCTGTCATGTGTTGGGCGAGTGTCACAGAACTGTCGCGGACGACCTTTAAGGGGGGGCGAGAACAACGGGGAATTCGGACTGAATGGTTCAACAGATCGGCCATTTGCCCATGGGTTGGTTAATGCTTGCATTGCTCGCAATGCTGGCATCAGGTGGCTTTTTCGTGGGGCGTGTCCACGCGGAACGTTTTTCTGGTCCCGGGTCGGCCCGCGCCCACTCAAGACCCAATTACCATGGCTACTACGTTGCGATGTGGACCTTTGTCCCGGCAATGATTGTAGCACTCGGATATGGTCTCTTCGGGGATGGCATCGTCCGGTCCATGCTTTCGAGCGAATTGCCAGCCAATTTCCAGGACATGCCGCGCGTCGAACTCGACGTGTACTTGAACTCGATCGCGCGCGCCGCATTCCATCATGGATATTCAGGCTCAGACCGCGTTTTCTCGGCGATCACGAACCGGTTCCTTGAACTTCAGGGACTTATCAAGGCCGCGACGATTGTTCTTGCCCTGGTCTGTGCAGCCACTGGATTCCTGCTGGCGCGCCGCCGTGTCGCACCAGGCTTCCGGGCGCGCAATCGCGTGGAGAGCGGAATTGAGATCTTCCTGTTCCTGTGCGCCGCGATCGCGATTGCGACGACAATCGGGATTGTCGCGTCACTCCTCTATGAGAGCCTTCGCTTCTTCGCGGAGATACCGTTCTGGGACTTCCTGTTCGGAACCCGCTGGAACGCGCAAACGAGCGCCGAGTTTGGTGCTCTGCCACTGTTCTTCGGAACGTTCATGATCGCGTTGATTGCGATGCTGATTGCTGCGCCCGTCGGCCTGTTTGCGGCGATTTACCTGTCAGAATACGCAGGGCCTAAAGTTCGCGGCTGGGTCAAGCCGATCCTTGAGATTCTCGCCGGCATCCCGACCGTGGTCTATGGCTTCTTCGCCTTGCTCGTGGTCGCCCCAGCGATTCGTTCTATCGCCATCTGGATCAACACGACACTGATTTCGACAGGGCTGGCGAGTGAGCCACTGTTGGCCGCACAGCCGACGAGCGCGCTCGCGGCGGGCCTTGTGATGGGCATCATGGTGATCCCGTTCGTGTCATCCCTTTCCGATGATGTGATCAACGCCGTACCGCAAACATTGCGCGATGCGGCCTATGCAATGGGCGCGACGAAATCAGAGACGGTCAAGCATGTAGTCCTGCCGGCGGCGCTGCCGGGGATCATTGCATCTCTTCTTCTGGCGGTGTCGCGCGCCATCGGTGAAACAATGATCGTGGTCATGGCCGCTGGCCAGCGCGCCCGCATCTCAGCTGATCCGACAGCCGATTTCACCACGATTACAGTCCAGATCGTGGCCCTGCTTACCGGGGAGACGGAGTTTGACAGCCCGAAGACCCTGTCCGCTTTCGCCCTCGGCCTGGTCCTTTTCGTAGTTACGCTGTTCTTCAACCTGATCGCCCTCCGGGTCGTCCAGAAGTATCGTGAAAAATATGACTGACGTCGCTCCAGCACCCTTCAGGAATGAGAAAGCGTTGCGCCGGTTGAAGAAGCGGCGTGCGGCTGACGCGCGTTTCAGGCTTTACGGCCTGTCTGCAATTGCCTTCGCTTTGCTGGCGCTGTCAGTGCTGGTCGCGTCAATTGGCTTTCAGGCCATTTCTGCTGCGACATATCACAAGGTGAGCTTCGACGTCATTCTTGATCCGTCGGTGATTGCCCCGAAAGGCAAAGACACTCCCGCCGATATTTCGCGCAACGTGGATGGCTTCTACGCTCTCATCCGTTCAAATCTTCAGGAGACCTTTCCCGACGCAGCCGAAGATCGCATGACCACACGCGAGCTGGGAGACCTCTTTACGCGTCTGGCGGTCTTGCCAGCGGCGAAATGGGTCTCTGAAAACCCCACGCAGATCGGCCAGAAGGCAACGATCAAAGTGCCGCTCAGTGATGGTCTCGACCTTTATCTGAAGGGCGCTGTTTCAAAAGAATTCCGTCTCCGGCTCGGAGACATCAGCGCTGTTAAGGAATCCGGACCCCGACAAGTGCACCTGACAGGAGCGGGCGCGTTCAAGGCGCTCGAATCCCTGATCGCTGTGCAGCGCCAGGAAGTCGGAGATGCGGTCGATGCGCGATCGATACTGATCACAGCCGGTTCCACGACGGGACGTGTGACGCGATTGGACGCCGACGTAGCCGAGGTGACGCTTCTGTCGGGCTTGGCATCCGATTTCAGCAATGTCCGCCCAACGGCCCGGATGATTGCGCTGCCTGAAACAGAACGAAATGTATCAGACCTGCAGATCGCCTGGACTCTTGCCCTCAAGGAAAAGGGACGCATTTCGCGGGTTCCTCATACGAGCTTGCTCACCCATACAGACAGCACGTATCCTGAATTGGCTGGCGCGCTTGCGGCAATCGTAGGGTCACTGCTGACCATGATGGTAACGGGATTCATCGCCATTCCTGTCGGAATATTTGCCTCGGTCTACCTGGAGGAGTTTGCCCCCCGCAACCGTCTGACCGAGATCATCGAAGTCAACATCAACAATCTGGCGGCTGTGCCGTCGATTGTGTTTGGCTTGCTCGGCGCGGCGGTGTTTCTGGGCTTCTTCGGCCTGCCACGGTCGGCACCCCTTGTGGGCGGTCTCGTGCTGGCGCTGTTGACGCTCCCCACGATCATCATTGCCTCCCGCGCAGCATTGAAATCTGTGCCGCCGTCGATCCGCGCCGCGGCGCTCGGCGTCGGCGCCTCGAAAATGCAGTCCGTCTTTCACCACGTATTGCCTGTGGCCGGACCAGGCATCTTCACCGGCGCGATCCTCGGAATGGCGCGGGCGCTGGGCGAGACCGCGCCATTGCTGTTGATTGGCATGGTCGCTTTCGTGGCGGATGTGCCGGTCGGTCCAACGGATGAAGCGACGGCGCTCCCGGTGCTTGTCTACAGCTGGTCAACAAATGCAGAGCGCGCCTGGGAACCGATGACGGCAGCCGTTATCGTCATCCTTCTCGTGTTCCTGGTCACGATGAACGGTATTGTCGTCTTGTTGCGGCGGCGGTTTGAGCGGAGATGGTAATGGAAACCACAATGACAGAAAGCCGCGAAGTGTCGGCGGCAGGGATCACCATGGACGAGACGCAAGGCCTTACCTTTCCACGGATCGAGTGCAAGAACATCGATGTTTTCTACGGTGACAAGCAGGCGATCTTCGATATTTCCCTGCCGATTCCTGATCGTTCCGTCACAGCCCTGATCGGTCCGTCCGGTTGCGGCAAGTCAACCTTCCTGCGTTGCCTGAACCGGATGAATGACACGATCGAATCCTGCAAGGTGACCGGCGAAATCATCATGGACGGCGAGAATATCAACGACCCGGACATCGACCCGGTATTGCTTCGGTCGCGCGTCGGCATGGTGTTCCAGAAGCCCAACCCGTTTCCGAAGTCGATCTATGACAACATCGCTTATGGTCCGCGAATTCATGGCCTGGCAGCGTCTCGCGAGGACCTCGACGGGATCGTCGAAAAGAGTCTCCGGCGCGCCGGTCTTTGGGAGGAAGTAAAAGATCGCTTGACGTCGCCTGGTAACAGCCTCTCCGGCGGCCAGCAGCAGCGTTTGTGTATTGCCCGGGCCATCGCCGTCAGGCCGGAAGTGATCCTCATGGACGAACCGTGCTCAGCGCTTGACCCTGTCGCGACCGCGCGCATCGAAGAACTCATTGACGAGTTGCGCAAGCGCTACTGTATCGTCATCGTGACCCACTCGATGCAACAGGCTGCGCGTGTGTCGCAACGTACCGCATTCTTCCATCTGGGTGAACTCGTCGAAATGGGTGAAACCGACCAGATATTCACCAATCCCCGGGAGCGTCGCACCGAGGATTACATCACCGGTCGTTACGGATAGGATTTTGAGCATGTCTGATCATATTGTTTCCGCTTTCACCGACGAACTCGACAAGCTTGCGGCGGATATCCTCCGTATGGGTGGTATCGTCGAGACGATGATCCTGGATGCCTGCGCGGCCGTGAACAAGAATGACGTGGATGTCGCGCGCGATGTGGTGGCGCGTGACGAGCAGGTCGACAAGATTGAAGCCGACGTGGAACGCCAGATCGTCAGCCTGATCGCTCGTCGCCAGCCCATGGCGCATGACCTGCGGGCCGTCTTTTCCGCATTGAAAGTGGTCGGAGAACTCGAACGTATCGGCGATCTGTCAAAGAACATCGCCAAGCGCACGCAGCGGCTGGACGAGAATGTCGGTGCGTCGATGCGCAAGGGCATCTATCGCATGGCCAGTCCGGTTTCGCGGCAGCTCAACATGGTCCTCGACGCTTACGCGACGGGCAACGCCGCCGCCGCCAAAGCTGTCTGGGAAGGCGACGAAGATATCGACCAGCACTATAATTCGCTGTTTCGGGAAATGCTCACCTACATGATCGAAGACCCCCGGACCATCGGGGCAGGGGCGCACATGCTGTTCATGGCCAAGAACCTTGAACGCATAGGCGATCACTGCACGAACATTGCCGAGTTCGTATACTTTCAGGCAACGGGGGAATACCTGTTGTCAACCGACCGACCGAAGACCCCCCATTTCGACGGCTGACGGCCGTTTGCGAGGAAAACAGAATGAAACCTTTCGTGCTCATCGCAGAAGACGAGAGCGCCGTCTCTGAACTGTTGCTCTACAACCTGCAAAAGGAAGACTACGAAGTCGCGATTGCGGCCGATGGCGAAGAGGCGTTGATGATGATCGATGAGCGCGCGCCAGACCTCATCCTTCTCGACTGGATGCTTCCCAAGGTCAGCGGCATCGAAGTGTGCCGACGCATTCGTAGCGGTGGTGCCAATCCGAATATGCCTATCATCATGCTCACCGCGCGCGGCGAAGAAAGTGATCGAATTCGTGGGCTGGATACGGGGGCGGACGATTACGTCACCAAACCCTTCTCGACCACTGAGCTGATGGCGCGAGTGCGCGCCGTGCTGCGGCGCATTCGCCCCGGTCTCAAGGAAGACAAGATATCGGTGGGCGGCATTGTCATCGACCGCGTCGCACACCGCGTTATGCGCGGCGAAGGGGAAATTCACCTCGGCCCGACCGAATTCCGGCTGCTCGACTATTTCATGCAACACCCGGGCCGTGTGTTCTCACGCGAGCAATTGCTGGATACGGTATGGGGATCAGACGTATATGTCGAAGCCCGGACAGTCGATGTTCATGTCGGTCGCCTGCGCAAGGCGCTCCGGCAGGACGGCGGCGAGGATCCCATCCGCACCGTCCGCTCTGCAGGTTATGCCCTTCGCGGCGACTAGAATATCTCGTTCAGGAAATCGGTGAGCGACGCGAAACTGCGTCGGTCGGCATCGGCATTGTAGACCGTGCCCATATTGGCATCATTTGCGCCGAGCGTTGTAAACGCGTGCATGGATTGTCCATGCGCGTGCATCTGCCAGTCGGCGCCAGAACCGTCCAATTCCTTCGCAATCGCCAGCACATCCTGAGGCGTGGCCATAGGATCCTGCCAGCCGTGCTCGATGAGCACTTTAGCCTTGATATTGGGGGAGGGGAGGTTTTCCGCCGGTCGGAACAGGCCATGGAAAGAGCAGACGCCCAAAACGTCATGGCCGGCGCGCGCCATATCGAGAACGCTCAGCCCGCCGAAGCAATACCCTATGGCGGCTGCCTTGCTGCCATCCAGGCCATCCTGGGCCTTCGCAGCAGCCAGTCCACCCGCGAGACGTTTTTGTAGCTCCGTCCGGTCGCCGACGAGCGGGTTCATCAGGGCCTGGCATTCCTCGACACTCGTGCCCCGCTTGCCCTTGCCGTAAACATCCATGGCAAAAGCCGCATATCCGAGCTTGTCGGCGACCAATTGCGCCTTTTGGCGTTCATTGTCGCCAAGACCGCCCCAAGCGTGCGCTATCACGACAAGCGGCACGTTCGATTTCCCCGCTGGACGGACAAAGAAGCCCTCATATGGTTTGCCATCGACCTGATAATCAACTGCGCTCATCGGTTTCATCCTCTTGTAGTTGCTGTGGCCAGATACACGACATTCATTACAGGGATTCAACCCCGGCAGCGATTAGTATGCGCTTTCTAGACTTTCTCCCTATTTCTGGCCCCATCGGATAACCACGAAGGAGCCACACAATGGCAAAGTCGAAATCGACAGCTAAAACAAAGACCCGCGCGAAGGCCGAAAAAGTCGGCAAGGCGATGGAAGCACATTCCGCTGACATGGCACACAAGATCTGGCTCGCAGGCGTTGGCGCCTACGGCAAGGCCTATGACAGCGCGCTCGCGGGTGCGAATGTCCTGAACACGCAATCGGCTGATGTCTTTGAAGACCTCGTCAAGCGTGGCGCTGGAATCGAGGGTGATGTTCGCTCGCGCCTCGGCAGTGATGAGCGCGTGCTCAAAGCCGGCCAGCAAATGGCAAAGGCGGCCGCTGGCGCCCGTGAGTTCCAGGTTCAGGCCCGTGACCAGTTCGAGGCCCGTATGGACCGCATGCGCGACCTGCTCGGCGTCAAGGGACTCGGCACCAAGGGCGAGAAGATCCAAAAGAAGCTTGAAAAGCTGGAGGACGAAGTCTCCGAGCTGGCTTCAAAGGCAAAAGCCTTCAAGGGTGACGTGAACCTCAAGGCACGCCTCTCGCGCCTCACCGCCGAAATCGAGGCCGTTGCCGGCGAGACCGGTGCAGAAGTCGCCAAAACCGCCAAGAAGGCTGCCAAGAAGACGTCAGCCGCCGTCAAGCACGCTGTCGCCCCCAAGGCCGACACGAAAGTCAAAGCCAACGCAAAGACTAAGGCTGCTGTCGCGGATGACCTCTCAAAGGTCACAGGTGTCGGTCCAGCGCTCGTGAAGAAGCTGACGGCTGAAGGCATCACGACTTATGCCCAGATTGCCGCTCTTAAGAAGGCTGACATTGAGGCCCTCGACGAGAAGATTGGCGCACGCGGCCTGATCACCCGGAACGCTTGGGTGAAGCAGGCAAAAGCCCTGATGAAATAGGGCCTACGAGACGGATGGGCGGCTTCAGAACGAAGCTGCCCATCTTCTCATGCAAGCGTGCCCTCATAATGCTCAATCATGCGGGAGAGCGCATCGAAACCGGCTTCTCCCATGTATGGCACGATCAGGCACATGACCTGGAACACGGTTTTGTGGATCAGGCTCGGGCCGTCATGCACCTCGTTCCCGATGGAGTCATTGGCCAGCCAGAACGTGATCGACATCATGATCTGGTCCGTCAGCGCCGTCTTGAGGCGCGGATCGAGTTGCAGAACATCGCTCTCGGCGAGATCATGCAGCACGCGCGTGATCGTCCGGCGCTTTTCGGCAACCAGCGCCCGGAACCGGACAGCAAGATCGGGATAGCGGTCAAGCAGGACGCCGAGGTCGCGATAGAAGAAGCGGAAGTCATAGACCTCTTCGAGAATGATATAGAGGTAGACCCAATTGTCCTCGATGGACGTCACGCCGCCCTTGGAGCCCCGCAGGATGACACGCATTTCATCCTCGAAAGCGCCGAACAAGGCCAGGATGATCGCGTCCTTGCCTTTGAAATGGTAGTAAAGATTACCCGGACTGATTTCGAGTGCATTTGAAATATCGACAGCCGTCTGCGGTGCTTCGCCTTCATGATTGAAGAGAAGCAAGCTGGTTTGAAGGATGCGATCACGAGTTTTCATGGCTCTACTTGCATTTTGGCACGCAAACATCACTATAGAACAAATTTTGTTACAAATATTACAAGTCGATCTTTCCGGAATCGAAAGAGAAAATAACTAAGTCGGCGGAGCGGACGCAGGTGTCAGCGGAAGACCGGCACATACAGGGAGGAGCGAAAATGCCGACACCACAGGAAGAGATCGCCAGGAATGCTGCCGAAAGCACGACGGCGCTGAACCCGCTCATGGGCGGCATAAACCGGCAGGAATTGCTGGGCGCCGTCGCCATGATGCTGCGCTCCACCGTGACCAACCCGGTCACCACCGCCAAGACCGCCGGCAAGATCACCGCTGAGAATGCCAAGATCCTGCTGGGCAAGTCCGACCGCAAGTCGAACCGCAAGGATCGCCGCTTCCAGGACCCGGCATGGGAACACAATCCCTTCTACAAGCGCGGCATGCAGGCCTACCTCGCCACGCAGGAACACCTCAACGAATGGGTCGGCGAACTGAAGATGAACGAGCTTGAGCACGCCCGTGCCAAATTCGTGATGGGCATGATCACCGATGCCATGGCGCCGACGAACACGCTGATCGGAAACCCCGCGGCGACAAAGCGCGTCGTCGATTCAGGCGGCATGTCGCTCCTGAAAGGGCTGCAGAACCTCTATACAGACCTCACGAAAAATGGCGGCATGCCGTCCCAGGTCGACAAGCGTCCTTTCAAGGTGGGTGAAAATCTCGCCACGTCCAAAGGGTCGGTCGTCTGGAAGAACGATCTTCTGGAACTGATCCAGTACGCGCCGACGAGCGAAAAGGTGCACAAGACACCGGTCCTGATCATCCCGCCCCAGATCAACAAATACTATGCCAACGACCTCACCCCCCACACATCGATCGTGCAATTCCTGCTGTCACAGGACCTGCAGCCGTTCATCGTGTCCTGGCGGAACCCGACCAAGGAAAATGCTGCGTGGGGCCTCACCGATTATGTTGACAGCCTGATTCAGGCCAGCGAAGTCATCCGCAAGATCACCAAATCGTCCAAGATTAATGTCGGCGGCGCCTGTTCGGGCGGTATCACCACGGCGACGTTCGCAAGCCTTCTGGCCGCCGCCGATGACAAGCGCATCAATGCCCTCACGTTCATGGTCTGCGTCCTCGACCCGAAACGAGACGACAGCGACCTCGGACAGATCGTCTCCGACGGCAGCCTCGAGATCGCCCGCAAATATTCGAAACGGAAGGGAATCCTGAAGGGCGATGATCTCGCCCGCATGTTCGCCTGGATGCGCCCGAACGACCTGATCTGGAACTATGTCGTCAACAATTACCTGATGGGCGAAGACCCGCCACCATACGACGTTCTCTTCTGGAATAATGACACGACGAACCTGCCAGCCCAGCTTCACTCTGATTTTCTGGATTTCGGCATGTCGCAACCTTTCGCCAATCCGGGGCAGGTCGATATCGCCGGACACAAGGCAGATCTCACCAAAGTGACGTGCGATTCGTTTGTCGTTGCCGGCCTCACCGACCACATCACACCATGGAAGGCCTGCTATCGCACGCCGTCACTGCTCGGATCGAAGAATATCGAGTTTGTCCTGTCCTCCAGCGGCCATCTTCAATCCCTCATCAATCCGCCCGGAAACCCGAAAGCGAAATATTTTGCCAGCTCGGAGATCAAACCAACCGCTGATGAATGGGCTGCGACGGCTGAAGAGCATGCCGGATCCTGGTGGCCGCGCTGGGGCGTCTGGCTGAAGGAGCGTTCCGGCGCTCTGAAAGTGTCACCCAAGTCTTGTGGCAGCGAGGCATTCCCTCCACTTTATGCGGCACCGGGCAAATACGTCTTCGACGAATAACGCGCCTGACGTGCCGAACAGACCAAGGAACGAGCTCATGGCCGCAACTGAACCGCGCCCGAGAATCACGATGCAGGATATTGACGGCGTCATGCTGCGCACGGCCTTCTGGGCTGCCCGGCAGGATGAGGGCAAGCGCCCGCTTCTGTTCTTCAACGGAATCGGCGCAAACCTCGAGCTGACCCACGCCCTTGGCGACATGTTTCCTGATCGCGACATCATCACCTTTGATGTGCCGGGCGTCGGTATGAGCCCGGTCACCCAATGGCCCTACCGGCCATGGATGCTGGCCCGCTGGGCCCGCAAACTGCTCGACCAGTTCGGCATCGATGAAGTCGACGTGATGGGTGTCTCCTGGGGCGGGGCGCTCGCCCAGCAGTTTGCCTTCCAGTATCGTAACCGCGTCGGCAAACTCATCCTCTGCGCCACGACAGCCGGCATGACCATGGTCCCCGGAAAACCCAAGTCGCTCTCCAAGATGATGGATGCCCGTCGCTATACCGATCCGAATTATATGCGGGATAATTTCGCAACGCTTTATGGCGATGAGGCAAACGCACAGGCCGGCGAGCACATCACCCGCCTGATGCCACCTGATCCAAAAGGCTATGTCTTCCAGCTCCTGGCCTTCATCGGCTGGTCGAGCCTGCCATTCATACGCTTCCTGCGCATGCCTGCGCTGGTCATGATGGGTGACAATGACTCGATCGTGCCGGTCGCCAATGGCCACATCCTGAAAGTCGCACTGCCGAATTCACGACTGCACATTGTAGAGGGCGGTGGCCACCTGTTCCTGGTGACACGGGCAGACGAGACCGCCAGTGTTATCCGTGGCTTCCTCGAAGAGCCGCACGAATTTCAGGGCAAGGAAGCCGCCTAGATCGCCATCAGGTCATCGGCCTGCTTCTGTACCGCCGCATAGTCGATCTTGCCCGTCCCCAGAATGGCAATCTCCGGAACATGGAACACCCGTCGCGGAACGGACAGTTCGGGTACGCCATGGTTCTTGGCCCAGGCGAGGATGTCAGCCCGGTTGCAGGCCTCTGAATCACTCAGCAAGATGATCTGTTCGCCTTTGCGAGGATCGGGCATGGCGACGGCTGCGTGCAGGTTCTCCGGCCATACGGCGCTCGCACAATTCTCCACCACGGCCAATGATACCATCTCGCCACCAATTTTCGCGAACCGCTTCACGCGGCCCATGATCCGGATGAAACCCTCATCGTCGATCGCAACAATGTCGCCCGTATCGTGCCAGCCGCCTTTCGGCCGCTCCAGCACGCCCGGCCGGGATGGTCGCAGGTAGCCGAGCATGATGTTCGGGCCGCGTATCTGGAGCCGGCCACCATCAGCAATGCCATCAACAGGGATTAGCATCGATTCCATATCGGACATCAGCTGTCCCACTGTGCCCGGCTTGTTATGCTCCCATTGATTGGCTGCCACGACGGGCGAGGCCTCGGTCGCCCCATAACCTTCCAGGATTTCGATTTCGAACTTCCGGCGAACCAATGCGCGGGTCTCGTCTTTCACGCGCTCTGCTCCGCAGACGGCCAGCCGAACGGAACTCATGTCTCCATCGGCGCCGGTCCGCGCGTATTGGGAGATGAACGTGTCTGTCGCCAGAAGGATAGTCGACCCATTGCTCCGTATACGCCTCACGATCTCGCGTGGCTGCAGGGGCGTCGGGTGGAACATCACCTGGATGCCCGCCACGATCGGAAGGATCGCGCCCACGGTCAGCCCAAAGCAGTGAAAGGTGGGCAGGGGATTGAAGACCTTGTCGGTTTCAGCGCTCAGGCCGATATGCGCGCGCACCTGCTCGACATTCGCCATGACATTCTCGTGGCTCAGGACGACCCCCTTGGGTTCGCCTTCGGTGCCGGACGTAAACAGGATAACCGCGGGTGACTTGTATCGCGGCTTCGAGCGGAACAGGCCGGGCATGATGGGACCCAGCGCCGCGGCAACCTTGTTGCCCAGCGTGAGGGCCTCCCGGACATCTTCCAGGTAAACGATTTCGGCAACTTTGCTCAGCTCCGCAATAAGGGCTTCAAGGCCGCCGATTTCGACAAATTTGTGCGCCGTAACGATCCGTTTGACGCCTGCTGCCGTCATGGCGGCCTTGAGATTCGCTGAGCCCGCCGTGAAGTTTAACATGGCCGGAGTGCGCCCATACGCACTGAGCGCATAGAAGGCGATGACTGCGCCAGCCCCGGTGGGCAGCATGACGCCAACGGCTTCGCCGCGCGATGTGCCCTTTTTCAGGGCCGCTCCCAGACCGAAGGCAGCACGAATGATGTCCTTGTAGGACAGTTCTCGCTCGTCCCCGTCGACCACGATCACCTTCGCGGCGCCAAACTCCTGTTTGGCGCGCAGGAGGGCTGCAAAGAGGTCGATATGCGTGCGCGCAGGTTTGTAGGGAATCGGAGAAGGGATGGTCACGTTATTCATCAGTGGCCCTTTGACTTCGTGAGGAGTGACCTCACTTTTGTAACATTTTGTCACGTAAGGGCCTTTGTGCAACTGATAATGCAAGTTTGCATATGCAGTCTGCGCGGCATTTCCCTTGATGAATCGCCTGCTCGCGTCCATCTTCCGCCCATGGCAACGCTCATTGATCTCACCCCGGCCGGGCGCAAGCACCGGCATCCCGAAAAGCAGGCCCGCCCTGATACGCCGGTCCTGCGCAAACCGGACTGGATCCGCGTCAAGGCGCCGACTTCGGCAGGCTATGCCGCGACGCGCGATATCGTGAAATCCAACGGCCTGATTACAGTCTGCCAGGAGGCGAGCTGCCCCAATATTGGCGAGTGCTGGGAAAAGAAACACGCCACGATGATGATTCTGGGTGATGTTTGCACCCGCGCGTGTTCGTTCTGCAACGTCTCAACCGGCAAGCCGACGGCAGGTGTCGATGCCGACGAACCACGACGCGTCGGCGACGCAGTCGCGGAAATGGGCCTCGAGCACGTCGTCATCACCTCGGTTGACCGCGACGACCTCGAGGATGGCGGTGCGATGCACTTCGTCCACGTTATCAAAGCCATCCGCACAGGCTCTCCCGGTACGACGATCGAGATCCTGACACCCGATTTCCTGCGCAAGGATGGCTGGGAAAACAAGGTGATCGATGCACGGCCCGATGTATTCAATCACAACCTTGAAACCGTGCCGCGCCTGTACCTGAAGATCCGACCGGGTGCGCGCTACTTCCATTCGCTGCGCCTGCTCCAGAAGGTGAAGGATCGCGACCCGTCGCAATTCACCAAGTCGGGACTGATGGTCGGCCTTGGCGAGACCAAGGAAGAGGTCATGCAGGTCATGGACGACATGCGGTCTGCCGGCGTCGATTTTCTCACCATCGGTCAATACCTGCAGCCGACGCGCAAGCACGCGGCGATTGACCGCTTCGTCACCCCTGAAGAATTCAAGGCGCTTGAGGAAATCGCGCGCGCCAAGGGCTTCCTCATGGTGTCGGCAACGCCGCTCACGCGCTCCAGCTATCATGCCGGCGAAGACTTCGCCCTTATGCGCGCTGCCCGTGAAGCCAAGCTCGCGGGTCTGCCAGCTTAAAATGCCCCGGTTCTCAAAATCGGTCCGCGTGCCCTACTCAACGGCGCAGGCATTCGATCTCGTATCGGACGTTGCCCGCTATCCGGAATTCATCAAGTGGATCACGGCTCTGCGCGTATCTGAACATCGTGTCGATGAAGCCGGGGTCCGGCATTGTCGGGGCGATGCTGTCGTGGGCTTCAAAGGCTTCGTTGAGCGTTTCTCGACCACCGTCACGGCCGATGTCAGCGAAGGGTCGGTCATTGCCAGCCTGATCAAAGGGCCGTTCAGGCATTTGAAGGCGGAATGGGCGATCCTGCCATTAAAGCGGGGGGGCTGCGATATCGCGCTTCAGATCAATTATGAATTCCGCAATGTGCTCATCGCGATGCTGGCAGCGGCAAACCACGACATCGCTGTCGACCGCATCATGAGCGCATTTTTGTTAGAAGCACATAAGCGCTTCGCAGATGCGCCTAACGCATCTGCACCTGGATAAGGTTCAGCGCCGTCTCGACGGATGCCATCCTCACTTCGGACCGGCCAACGTCCCCGAGCTGCAACATTTCATGCACCACGGCGCGATTTTCGCGGGCACACGCAATATGCACGGTGCCGACCGGCTTCATGCGCGTCCCGCCGCCGGGGCCGGCCACGCCAGTGATGGCGACTGCAATATTTGCCCGGCTCGCCTCAAGCGCTCCTTCCGCCATCATGCGCGCCACAGGCTCGGACACGGCGCCATAATCGGCGATAACGTCGCCAGCGATGCCGAGCATCTCTTCCTTGGCGCGGTTGGTATAGGTGACGAAGCCCCGCTCAAAAACGGTAGATGACCCGGGGATATCTGTCAGCAGGGCAGCGAGCAGGCCGCCGGTGCAACTTTCAGCGGTGCATATCTTCAGGCGCGCCCGTTCAGCGTCGTCGAGGATAAGCATGGCGAGATTTCTGAGGCGTTCTGGAAACATGACTTGAGACTAGCGCGCAGAAACCGACGGCACCAGCACTGCGATGGCCTCTGCGGCAATTCCCTCGCGTCGCCCGGTGAAGCCAAGCCCTTCGGTGGTCGTCGCCTTTACGCTGACCGCAGACAGCGGAAGGCTCAACAGTTCGGCCGTGCGGGCTCGCATGGCTTCGCGATGAGGTTTCACCTTTGGCGCCTCGCAGATCACCGTGATGTCGCAACTGGACACCACATAGCCTTCGGCTTCAGCCAAACGGACCGATTCCTTCAGGAAGATCGCGCTATCCGCATTCTGCCAGCGCGCATCCGATGGTGGGAAATGATCCCCTATGTCGCCGAGTGCTATCGCGCCAAGAATCGCATCCGTCAGCGCGTGCCAAGCGGCATCCGCATCGGAATGCCCTCGCAGTCTGGCATCATGCGGGATCGCCACGCCGCACAGCGTGACATGATCACCCGGTTCGAAGGCATGAACGTCAAATCCCTTGCCGATGCGCGGAATGGAGTAGGCCGGGCTCAACAGTCGGGCGACCATATCAAAATCCTCTGGGAACGTAATCTTGTGAAGGCGCTCGTCGCCGGGAATGAGGTCGACCCGCGCGCCCGTGGCTTCCATCGCGGCAAGGTCATCCACCAGATCAGCGCCTGCCGCGTCCAGCGCGGCGCGAATGGCACCCAACCGGAACGCCTGAGGCGTCTGGACTCTGAACAGGCCGTCGCGGGGCACAGTCAACAGTTTGCCGTCACGCGAGGATTTCAAGGCATCTGAAACGGGCAGGGCAGGGGCGACGGCATCCGACTTTTCCAATGCTTCCAGAAGAGATGAAATCATGGCCTGGCTGAGGCCGGGTCTGGCCGCATCATGGATCAGCACAGGCGTGTCAGGCGACAGGTCGAGGGCTGCCAGCCCATTGCGCACGGACTGGGTCCGGGACGGACCTCCCGACACCCTTGCCACACCCTCGCCACCCCCTTCGGTTCTCTCGCCGATGGCCGCGACGACCACGATCTGACCCACTTTTGGGTGCGAGCGGAAGGCCTCGATCGACCAGTCGAGCACCTGCCGGCCCAGAAGGGTCTCGAATTGCTTGGGCCCGGAGCGCCCGGAGCGCGTCCCTTTGCCTCCCGCAACAATTATTGCAGCTGCCAATGTCATGCCAGGGTTTCTAGGCGAGACCGGCAATTCTGGCCATAGGCCATTGAAAAGGTGCTTTTTTGCATAGCTGCGCGTCTTTTGTGCACTTGCGAAGAAAGAAAAAGTCGGAACAATAGAAACATGACTGATTTTAAGGCACCCCAGGTCTGGCTGGCCCCCATGTCGGGAGCGACTGACGCCCCTATGCGCCGGCAAGCCGTGCGCTTCGGCGCGCCCGCTGTTGTGTCTGAAATGGTCGCCAGCGAAACGCTCGCGTCAGAGCGGCCCGACATGGTGCGCCGCACCTGCCGCCACGAAGGCGCAGGCTACTGGATCGTCCAGCTCGCCGCGCGCCGTCCTGCAGACATGTATACAGGTGCAGCATTGATGCGGGATGCCTGTGTGGACGTCATCGACATCAATATGGGCTGCCCCTCCAAACAGGTCACAGGTGGTCAGTCGGGGTCAGCATTAATGCAGGATATCCCGCTGGCGACCCGTATCATCGAATCAGCACTCGAAGGTGCCGACGGCATACCCGTCACGCTGAAGATGCGTCTGGGGTGGGACGACGACAACTTGAACGCGCCCGAACTCGCCCGAATAGCCGAGGCTTTAGGCGTCCGCATGATCACCGTGCATGGTCGAACCCGCTGCCAGTTTTACAAAGGCGCGGCAAATTGGGCTGCCGTTCGCGACACCGTCGACGCCGTGTCGCTTCCTGTAATCGTCAATGGAGACATTGGCTCTATCGCCGATGCCAAAGATGCGCTCGCCGCGTCTGGCGCTCATGGCATCATGATTGGCCGAGCAGCGATGGGCCAGCCCTGGATGGCAGGCGAAATCGCCGCCGGGTTGGCAGGAAAGCCCTTCGCCGCGCCCGATCTCGCTGCACAATTCGACAGCCTCTCCGAACAGATCCAGGACTCTGTCGCCCTGTACGGTGCGCCCCTCGGCACGCGAATGGTCCGCAAACATGTTTCCGCCGCCATTGATGCGTTGGACATCCCGGTGGCGCCGGCCCGCCGCCGATCACTGCGCGCCGAAATGTGCCAGATCGCAGATCCGGACCAACTCATCGTCTCCCTTGAGACACTCTATCTGAAGCCTCAACGGCTTGAGGCGGCTTGAACATGGCACCCTTGGCAACCCTGAAGCCTCCAATGCTTGGTGAACTTTCGCCCGTCGCACTTGTCCTGATTGATGCACGCCGACGCATCCTGGAGGCCAATCCTGCAGCAGAGTCGCTGTTGAAAATGTCCCGTCGGGCACTGGCTGGTCGTCCGCTGAGCGAAGTCATATATCACGACTCGCCGCTGTTCGAACTCGTTGACCGTGCGCAGCGCCAGGCAGGCGACATCACCGCGCCGGGCACCCCGGTGTCTGGCCCCGGCATGCACACGCGTACGATTTGCGATGTCCGAGTGCGAAGTGCTGACGGGGGCGCATTCGTCATTGCGCTGTCCGAAACACCTTCGAGGGAAAGCAGTGATTCCGTCGCAGGCGCAGCAGGTTTCGGCCGGATACTGGGGCATGAGGTCAAAAACCCTCTGGCCGGCATAATCGGTGCCGCGCAGCTGCTTGATCGCCAGGGGCAACCGGACCAAAGCGAACTGCTCGACATCATCAAGGACGAAGCGCGGCGGATCGAGCGACTCGTGAACCGGCTGTCAGCCTTCGAGCTGTTTTCAGCGCCGCGAATGCACCCGCTCAATATTCACGCCCTGATCGACAAGATCATTGCTGCCGAGCGCGCCGCAATTGGTCCGAATGTAACGTTTCAGCGCGAATTCGACCCGTCTTTGCCGGACATAATTGGCGATGCTGATCACTTGCAGCAGGCATTTCACAACATCATTCGAAATGCAGCGGAAGCGGCTATCGACGGGGGCATGCGGGGGCAGGTGACAATACGTACGGCCTATGCCGCCGGTCTCTCGATGAAGCAGGCCCGTCTCGGAGCTGGTTTGCGCAGGGCCATGCTCGTGTCGATCGAAGACGATGGCCTCGGCATTCCGCGTGAGCGTCAGGCAACAATATTCGA
>NZ_JBDNGN010000114.1:0-15706 GCF_041689225.1 Hyphomonas sp.
GATATTTTCCTGCAGTACTGGCCGCTCTTGCTGGGTCTCGCGGTGGCCGGGGCGGCTGCGGGCCTCGCGGCTGGCATGTTCGGCATTGGCGGCGGGGCGGTGATCGTGCCGGTCCTGTTCTTCCTGTTCGACGGCATGGGCTATGGCGAGACCGCGATGCATGTCGCGGTGGCGACGTCGCTGGCGACGATCATCCTGACATCTGCCCGCAGCGTGATGGCACATAATAGCCATGGCGCGGTTGACTGGGACATCATCCGGTCATGGGCGCCCTGGATCGTGGTCGGCGCCTTGATCGGTATGGGCCTCAGCGGGTTCCTCTCCAAACAGGCCTTGCTCGGCATTTTCGGTTCGATGGCCTTTGTCCTGTCGGCGCAGCTGTTCTTCGGGCGACCGACCTGGCGGCTGGCAGACGAGATGCCGGGCGGTGTTGTGCGCGGCGGGCTCGGAATGGCGATCGGTGCGCTCTCGGCGCTGATGGGGATTGGCGGGGGCACGTTCGGGGTCAGCCTGATGACGCTTTACGGTCGCCCGATCCATCGTGCGGTGGCGACGGCTGCTGGCTGGGGTGTCGCGATTGGCCTGCCGTCGGCGATTGTGGCGGTCTTCATTGGCTGGGGACACCCGAACCTGCCGCCCTTTTCGCTCGGCTATGTGAACCTCGCCGCCTTTGCCCTCATCTCCGTGTTCACGGTGACCATGGCCCCGGTCGGGGCGAAACTGGCACACAGCCTGGATGCGGTATTGCTGAAGCGCTTGTTTGCCATTCTGCTGGCCCTCGTCGCGGCGCGGATGTTGTGGAAGGCGCTGGGGCTGTAGGCGTCAGACGAAGACGTTGACGATCCGCTCGATCGCCCAAAAGGCACCCGTGATGCCGATGGCATATGCGGCGACGATGCGGGCCGGGGCCAGCGGCAGGCGGGCGAGACGCGTGGCGAGGAAAACCAGCAGCAGGACCGCGCCGACAAAGGCGACCTGGCCGACTTCGACGCCGAGATTGAACAGCAGCAAGGCCAGCACTTCAGCGCCCTTTGGCAAGCCGATTTCGGCGAGCGCGCCGGCGAACCCAAAACCGTGGACAAGTCCGAAGCCGAACGCGATGAGCCAGGGCTTGCGCTGGCTGAGCGTCTCGTGGCCCCGGCTGCGATAGATGGTTTCAGCGCCGAGCAGCGCGATGCTCATGGCGATGACGATCTCGACCGGCGGGCCGGGCAGGCTGAGGCCGCCGAGGGCGGCGGCGGCGAGGGTGAGGGAGTGGGCGAGGGTGAAGGCGGTGACCGTAGCGAGGAGCTGGCGGGGCCGGACCAGCAGGACCAAGCCGAGCACGAAGAGGAGGTGGTCAAAGCCGAACAGGATATGTTCCACGCCGATGCGGAAATAGGTCGCGGCAGGGGCACCTGTGGGAGCGGCGAGGTCAAGCCGCAGGGCACCGGGACGGAGCACGGCAGAGAGATCGTCACCAGACAGGCGGTCAACGCGGACGAAGGCATCCGTGAGGGTGCGCTCGAGCCCGGCGATTTCGATCTGGCCGGTGGAGAGATCGCAATGCATCTCCCAGCGCTGGACCAGGGTGCCGCCAGCGGCATCGGCGCGTTCGCGTTCGCGGTCGCAACCCTCGGGAAAGACAGGGTCCAGCTTCAGGCGTCGTCCGTCCAGGACGGGCTGTTTCCAGGTGACGGCATAGGTTGCTGGGGCCGTTTCGGTGACTTCCAGATAGGCGGGCCGGACTTCATGCGCACTGGCGGTAAGTGCGACAGTGAACAGGACCAGAAGCGCGAGGACGATCCGTCTCATTCGGCGCCTTCTATGCGAACCCTGTAGCGCTTGATGATGTTCGCGATGGCCGTCTCGTTGGCGGTGCGCAGGGCGTCGTCACGCCAGTCTGTTTCGACTTGCGAACGGACCTCTTCAAACGGGCGCAGCCTGCCCTCGTCTTTCGCGATCAGGTGCACGAGATGCAGGCCGAGGGCGGACCTGACCGGGCCTTGCCACGCGTCACCCGCATCCAGTGCGAAGAGGGCGGTCGCGAAATCTGCCCCGAACAGCCGAACGGTTTCGCGAAACGGGAGATCGCCATAGGCGCGCTGGAGAATGAAAGGGTCACCGAGGGTGTGCCAGTCGCGTGGTGACGGGGTGTTGAGGGTGTTGAGGAGGGTGGTTGTGTCCACATCCGACCGGTCCGTGCTGAGGAAGACGTGTTCGAACGTGACGTTCGGTGGTGCGGTGTAGGCGTCCGTGTGAGCGTCGTACCAAGCGCGGAGCGTCGTCTCATCGGGCGCAGGCGTGTCGGTGAGATCGGAGACCATGAAGCTCATCTTCTGGGCAAGGCGGCGTTCGATGATCGTGTCGCCCGCGTCGAGGCCGAGGCGGCGGGCCTCGCGCGACAGGGCTTCATCGCGGATCTGGTCTGAGACCATCGCCGCCATGTCTTCCTGCGAGGGCAGTGCGCCGGATTCGGAGGCATATAGCGCGGCCATGCGCTGGATGTCTTCCTGGGTCACAGTGATGGTGCCCTCACGGGCGGCGATGTGCGCCGTCCACGCCGCATAGCCCGCAAATACGAGCAATGCGACGATGATGAAATGGACGAGCGGCTCGCGTAGCAACTGTCGCATCTAGGTTGGCGGAATGTACCAGATCGGCGACGTATAGGCGCGTTCCTGGATCGTTGTGGGCAAGTCGGGATTGGGCGGCGTGCCGTTGCGGTTGGCTTCCCAGGTCGACCAGCGGCAGGTCGGGTTCTCGAGCACACGGACATAATAGGTGGCGCGCTGGCCTGGCACGAAGTCCGGATCGGTCCAGAGGGCTTTCAGCTCGCCGGCGCCTGTGCCGTCTGCCGTGGTGCACGTCGTGATGTCGACACTGGATCCATTGTCCGGGCAGCGATGATTGGCGTCAGGGGCGGCGCCACCGGAGCAGGCCGCGTCATAGACGGCTTCGCCGCTGCTGGTGACCTTGACGACCTGCACGCGCTGGAGCGGCGCCGAGTTCGCATCGCGGATGGCCCAGGCGATGAAGCTGGGTGCCTCGCCTGTGCCGACAAGGTCGCCGCCCATGGCGACGCCCCCCGCATAGGCCTGTTTGGCAAGGTCGGTGGCGTTCAGCGTGTCAGCCGTATAGCCGAAACCGCCGAAGAAGCGCACTTTCATGCGTGGGCCGGTCGTGGCGAAGGTTTCCTTGCGGCGGAAGGCGTCGAAGATGGCGTCGCGTGTATTTTCTTCGGCCCATACCCCTGTGAGTCCGGACGCCGACCAGCGCGAGAACCAGTGCTTGGCATTCTGTGTGGTCTGGTTGTCGGGTTGATCCGCCCAGTCCTTGATGCCGGGCATGGGCACAGAACCGCGCTGGAATGGCAGGCCGTCGACAATGCCGATTTTCGACCAGAAGTCGGCCTCCGAATAGGCGCCACCGGCAACATGGCTGTCAGACGCGGCTGTCATACCGAAACGGAAGGGGTCGAAGCCCTGCTCTTCCTGTAATTTCAGGCCGTTCTGGTACGCTTCGCGGACATAGGAGCCCTTGGTTTTCGATACGATATTGCTGGCGAGCAGTTCGTCATAGATTTCGAAATTGGCCCATTCGTCATTGGGCGAGAGGTCGGGGTGGGTTTCGGACGTTCCCTTGACCTGCGTGACCTCGACGAGCGGCTCGTTACGGTTGCGCTGGTCGGCATAGGCCGCATCGAGCGGATCGCCATTATAGGTCTCGAGCCGGAACATCTGGCCGTCGGACACATTCGAATTATGCGGGATGGCGATCGACTCGCGGCCATCGGCGCGCTGCGCGTCCATCCAGTCCCAGAGGTCTTCAGGATTGGTGGAATCAAGGGTCGAGAAGGCGCGGTCGGGCGCTTCGCCGCGGAAGAAGACGTTGCGGTGCAGGTTGCCGCCGCCAAAGCCGCCATTGTCATCGGATGTCGTGACAGACGTGAACTCATAGGCGGAGAACGTCGTGAACACGCCGGGCTCATTGTACTTTTCGGCGGCTGCTATGTTCTGCCCCCAGACCGAATTGATCAGCGGTTCGTCATACATCTCCTCAATCTTGTCGCCTGAGCGGACCGAGGCACCCACACCCTGGAAGGCCGCCTGGATCTTGCCAGGATCAATCGAGAACATATCCTTGGAGCGCGGCAGTTCGGAAAGCGGCGAGTCCTTGGAATTCATCGCGGGAAGGATGCCGAGATATTCGGCGTGGTCGGTGACGGTGTAGAAGTCGAGCGGGCCACCGGCGATGGTCATGTCGAAACCGGACGGGTGCTTGATCGTTTCGCCCTTGGCGAAGCGATAGGCATCGTCTGCGGTGCGGCGGACGTTGAAGATGTAGGCGTCGAAACTGTTGCGCGTGTGAATGTGCATGTCGCCGAAATAGGCGGTGCGTTCTGCGCTGTAGCCGAGGGTCGCGCCGTCCGGGGCTGTGCTTTGCGGAGTCGCCGCAATGTCAGCGGGCGCCTCGTCAGGCTTGCTGCCACTACAGGCAACAAGCGCGAGCGCCGTGGTGGCGAGCGTCAGGGTTTTCCACATTATACTATTCCTCCCGTGGGCACTCTAATGGCACCGTGTGTGTCATATGTTCAGGGAACGCTGCAGAAGTCCAGATTTGCGGCGGAGAAACTTTCAACCCTGCCAGAAGCGGCGCGTCAGCACCACGAAGACTGAAATGAACTCAAGCCGGCCAAGCAGCATGGCGATGGCGCAGATCCATTTGGCGGCATCGGGCAGGGTCTGGAATGTGCCGGATGGCCCAATGATCGGTCCGAGGCCGGGGCCGACATTCGAGACGCTGGTCGCCGAGCCGGAAATGGCGGTCATGGCGTCGAGCCCGCAAAGGGACAGAAGCGCTGCGGCGACCAGGAATGTGGCCAGGTAGAGGAACACGAAGACCATGACGGATTGCAGGGTCTCTTCGTCGACCACTTTTCCGCCATAGCGGATGGGCGTCCTGCGGTGGGGCATCGTCATGCGGTGAGAATAAGCGACAATGGCCTTGGCGGAAATTTCGAGGCGAAACATCTTGAGACCGCAAGCGGCGGACCCCGCGCAGCCACCAACAAAGGTCGCGACGAGGAAGATCGCCATGACCGGCTCACCCCATGTGTCGTAGGGGGCCGAGGCATATCCCGTGCCGGTCATCACCGAGATGATGTTGAACAGGGCGTCCTTGAACGCATGTGCCGCCGTCTCGAAGATCCGTGGATCGACGACAATCTCGTGATAGGCGACGATGACCAGTGAAAGGACGAGCGCGATCAACAGGTAGACGCGCGGCTGGGGGTCTTTGATCATCGGCATGATCCGCCCCTGAAGGAGCATCATCGCTAGCAGGCTCTGCGGAAGCCCGGCGATGAACATGAAGGCGGTCGCGACATAGGGCGCATTGGTATCGTTGAAATAGCCGAACGACGTGTCGTGGGTGGAATAGCCGCCCGCTGACATCGTGGTCATGGAATGGGCGATGGCATCGAACCAGTTCATGCCGGCAAGAGAGTAGCAAAGGGCGCACAGCATCGAGATCAGCAAGTAGGTAAAACCGAGATAGGCCGCGATATCAGTGATTCGTGGCAGGAACTTGCCGGAGAGGTCGGAGCTTTCGAGTTCGAACAGCTGCATCCCGCCGACCCGAAGTTGGGGCAGAATGGCGATGGCCGTGACGATAATGCCGATGCCGCCGAACCATTGCAGGATGGCACGCCAGAGCAGCAGGCCGCGCGGCATGTCGTCGAGGCCCGTGAGGACGGTCGCGCCTGTCGTTGTGAGCCCGGACACGCATTCGAAAAACGCGTCCGTAACGCTCATGCCGGACGCGAGGAAGGGGATCGCCGCGACGGCTGGCAGGAAGACCCAGACAAGTACGGTCAGCAGGAAGGCCTCGCGCTGGCCTGTGCGTTGGTCACCGCCGCGCGCTAGGACCCAGAGGCAGGTGCCGATGAACATGGAGCCGAATGCGGACACGGCAAACACATGCGCTTCCGGACGCTTGTCGGCCAAATCCATCAATGCGCACGGAATCATCGCCGCGCCGAGCAGGATGGTCATGATGCCGATGGCAAGGATGATAGGACGTAGCTGCATTTTATGCGCGGAGGATAAGCGTCAATTCCTGAGAAGGAGTCAATTTTCTGAAGGTTAACAAGTGGTTTCCAGCCGGGTGGGCAGGGTGTGGCAAGCGTGCGCCAAGGGCGTGGGTAGCAATTGGGCAAGGATTGGGCCAGTGGTGCCTATGTCGCGGCCATTGTGATTGACCCAGGGGAAGCGAGAACCTAAACGCTGCGCTTCGTTTCATCTGCAACCAAATGCGAATTCACCCATGTTCGACCATTCTTCCTATGATTCCCATGAAGACGTGCACCTGTTCCAGGATGCGGCCAGTGGCCTGAAAGCCATAATCGCGATCCATTCCACCGCACGCGGCCCGGCGGCCGGAGGAACACGGATGTGGAATTTCGTATCCGGCGAGGCCATGCTCAAGGATGTGCTGCGTCTCAGCCAGGGCATGAGCTACAAGAATGCCATGGCCGACATTCCGCTGGGCGGTGGCAAGGCGGTGATCTGGGGCAATGCCAAGACCGACAAGTCTCCGGCCCTGTTCCGGGCCTTTGGCCGGGCTGTGGAAAGCCTGCAGGGACGTTATTACACGGCTGAGGATGTCGGGATCGACGTCGCCGACATGGCGATCGTCCGGCAGGAGACTGCCTATGTCGCCGGGCTCGACCAGGGCGAAGCGGCGAGTGGCGACCCGTCGCCGGTCACGGCGCGCGGCGTGTACCTCGGCATTGTCGAAACGGCGAAGCGTGCGCTCGGCAGTGGGGACCTGACCGGGCGGACGATTGCTGTGCAGGGTGTCGGTTCAGTCGGTGGCTATACCTGCGACCATCTCGCCAAGGCGGGGGCGAACCTGATCATCACCGATATAGACCAGGCGGCACTGAAGGCGGTGGCCGACCGGACTGGCGCGCGTATCGTTGCGCCGGACGAAATCTATGATGTCGAGGCGGATATTTTCTCGCCTTGCGCGCTGGGCGCCGTGATCAACGAAAAGACGCTGGACCGATTCAAGGTGAAAGCGATTGCGGGCGGCGCAAACAACCAGCTCGTCATGCCGGAAATGGGCGAGCTGCTGCGGCGCAAGGGCATCCTCTATGCGCCAGATTATGTGATCAATGGCGGCGGCATCATCAATGTGGCGGCCGAGATTTCTGGCAATTATTCCAGCGAATGGGTGGACGCCAAGCTGGCGCGCTTGGTCCAGACACTGGGCGAAGTTCTGGATGAAGCGCTGACCAGCGGCCAGCCGACCAATGCGGTCGCCGATCGGATCGCGCGGGCAAGGATCGCTGCCGCGCGCTAGGGGAATCTGCGTAGTTCGCCGAAACCGGGCCAGATGGTAGACTGTTCGTAAGTTGAACAAGTCCCATCACCTGGAGGTACATGTCCCATGTCAGTCGTCGCTGTGTTGCAGGGAACCGAAAAAGACGATCGTCAGAGCACGCTTGCGGCTCTCGAACTCGCGAGGCGCCTGAATACGCCGGTCACCGGCCTGTTTGCCTTGCCGGACCCGAACGCGGTGTTGATGGTCTCGGCCACGCCGGAAGCGGCAGGCCTGACGGCGAGCACGGCGCAAAGCATTATCGAAATGCAGCTTGCGATGAAGCGCACGGCCGAGACGGCGTTTCATGACGTCACCAGCATGGGTGCACATGGACTGGACTGCGACTTCTTCCATGAGGTCAACACGGTGGAGCGCGCCTGCGCCAACGCGGCAACGCTGGCGCAGGCCGTGGTGTTTCCCCGCTCGGCGGCCAAGAACGGCACGCCGCTATACTTGGCGTTCGAGCATGTCATGATGGATGCACGGTTGCCGGTTGTGCTGGCAGGCAGTGACGAATTCAGCGCGGGGCCGGTGATCATCGCCTGGGATGGCAGCAATGGCGCAGCGCGGGCTGTGCGTTTCCACCTTCCGCTTATCCGGGCTCTGGGCAATGTCATCATCGCGCAGGCACCGAAAGACCTCGAACGCGACGCGGCCCGCCCGGCGGCCGAACCGGGAACGCTGGAAAGCTGGCTGAAACGGCATGGTGTAACGGCAAAGACGGCAGAGATCGACGGCGATGTCGGCAGCGGCCTGCTGGCCCTGGCGAAGGGCAGCGGAGCGTCCATGATCGTCGCTGGCGCCTACGGACATTCGCGGCTCGGCGAGCGCCTGTTCGGTGGGACCACGCGGCGAATGCTGGAAGCGGCTCACGCGCCGGTGCTCGCGCTGGCCCGCTAATTTTTCGACACTTCAACCGACAGAGGAAATCAGCATGGCTCTCAGCCGCATCACACTCCAACTGGCGCGCAATCCCGGTCTTCCGGGTGGCGACCCAAGCGAAGGCTACACGATGGTGGCCCCTTTGACGGCAGACGGCCAACTGGATGTGGACGCCTGGCGCGCCGCGCGCAAGAAATGCCGCGTCGTACGCTTTTCCTCTGATGAATCAGAGCACGCAGATGGCTTGCTGACACATCGCGGCAATCGCTGGTTCTTCCATTATGACGAGGATGACGAAGGCGACGACGAGGCGGGCTACCGGCTCGGCGACCATGTCTTCAAGGAAGGCGAATACGTGACTGTCACCAGCCATGGTGAAACGCCCTTGACCTACAAGGTGACCGACGTCTCTCTCGTGTGAGCCATTACACGAGTGGGAGCAGGGCATGTGCGGACGGTTCTTCAGGCACGGGGTGACCTGGGCAGAATACCATGATGCCCTGGGGCTGGTTCCGCCGGAGGGCGTCGCGCCTCCGGAAGCGACGTATAATGCGGCCCCGACCACGATCCAGCCGGTAATCCGCCGCGCCGAGCATGCCGGTCATGTGGAAATGGCGCCGGCGCGCTGGGGCCTGATCCCGTCCTGGTGGACAAAGCCCCTGTCGGAAATGAAATTCTCGACCTTCAACGCGCAGGCGGAGACGGCGGCCGAAAAGCCCGTTTTCCGTGGCGCGTTCCGGCACAAGCGCTGCCTTGTTCCCGTGTCCGGCTTCTATGAATGGACCGGGGCCAAAGGTGCCAAAATCCCGTTTGCAATCGGCTTGCGCAACCGGCGCTGGTTCTGCCTGGCTGGCCTGTGGGACTCCGCGCTGATCGACGGGTCGGAGATCCAGAGCTTCACCGTTCTCACGACGAAGCCGAATGACCTGATGGCCGGACTTCACAACCGGATGCCGGTGATCGTGTCACCGGAAGACTATGCATTGTGGCTGGATCCCGCTGCCGGTGACCCGACGCGCCTGTTCGAGCCGTTTCCAACGGATGCCATGCATGCCTGGCCCGTCGGGCAGGCGGTAGGGAACGTCCGGAACAATTCTCCAGCGCTGATCGCGGAAGCCTGACGAGAGTTGCGTTAACCAAGTTTTTCCTAAAACAAGGTTTTATATCGCGCATGATAGAAAAGATAATGCTCCCCTTGATCCTGATGTTCGGCGCCCTGCTGTATTTTACGCGTGATGCCGGCATGGATTTCACCAAGGCGTCGAGCGAGCATCGCGCAGCGTTCGCGGACCGGCAAACGCGGGCCTGGGTCAGCAAGGCCGGACTGACCCCGGTGTTTCGGTCCGAACTTGTCCGCCTGGAATCGCGCGATAACAGCAATATCGTGATCGTCCATATCCGATTGGGAAACGACACGACATTGGTCCAGAAGCGACAGGAAACCTACGCACGTGCGTGCACTGCCTATATGAATAGCCGCCTGTCAGAATTCGCGATCACCCAAACAGTGCGCTTTGAATCCGACACCGGCGCCCTGAAAGCGAATTTCACTTTCAAACCGAGCAGATGCGCGAAATATGCGCCCGAGCCGGTATGAAAGAAGGCCAGGCGCGCAAAGCGGCCCGGCCTCGTTTCAAATATCGATTTAAAGTGTTCTAGAATTCCCAGCGCAGTTGCGCGCCGTAGGTGCGCGGTTCATTGACGAAGCCCGTGAGGTTGTTGAAGTCGATGGCGCCTGTCAGGGCCTCTTCATCCAGGATGTTGCGGGCAAAGATGGACACGTCATAGCCGGCATCCGACTTGTAACCGACCTTCAGGCCGCCTTCCCAATACCCGTCCTGACCGAACTCCACGCTGTCATACAGGAAGAAGTTCGTGTCGCCCTTGTAGGCCCAGTCCGTATAGCCGTAGAGCTCGCCGGCCTCGAGCGGAATGGCGTAGCGGGCCGTCATGTTGGCGATCCATTCCGGCGCGTTCGGGAAGGAATTGCCGGAGATATTGTAGCCGAGCAGGGTCGTGCCGTCGGTGTCAAAGACAGCGGGATCAGTCACAGTGCACCCGCCGCCACAACCGGGCGCCAGCAGGACATCGTCCTTGAACTCGGTCTTGTTGTAGGACAGGCCTGCCGTCAGGAAGAGGTTCGCGATCGGCGCGGCTTCGATGTCGGCTTCGAAGCCGTAACCTTCGCTCTTGTCGGCGTTGAACAGCGCGACCGTATTGTTGATGCCGCCGACAATTGTCAGCTGCTGGTCGTTGAATTCGAAGAAGAACACATCGGCATTCAGGCGGACGCGGTTGTCGAGCAGTTCCGACTTGATGCCCGCCTCGTAGGAGAGGACGGTTTCGCTGTCGGCGCTGGAGACGTCATTGGCAAAAACCAGGCGGCCCTGGGTCGAGGGACCGCGGAAGCCCTTGGCGACACGGGCATACAGATTCATATCGTCCGTAGCCCGATAGGTTGCAGATACGTCCCAGCTGACCTGGTCGTCAGACACGCTGCCGGATACAGGGCCGAAGGGGCCCGAGCCAAACGGGCCGAGGGTCCGTTCGACCACGAAGTCTTTTGACTCATCGGTCCAGCGGGCGCCGCCCGACACGGTCAGGCGGTCCGAGACGTCATAGGCAAGCGAGGCGAAGATGCCTGTGCTTTCCGTCTCGTTCTGGCGTGTCGCGATTCCGTTGACAGGACGTCCCGGTGCAAGCGTGTCGAAGCTTTTTGACGTGATCGTGACGTTCTCGTCAAACAGGAAAATGCCGGTCTGGGCCCGAAGCGGGCCGCCATTGTCGAAGGCGAAGCGGAGTTCGTGCGTGGTCTGGTGGAGGGCATCGACCGCGCCGGAGCTTTCCGACGGGAAGGGAATGAAGCCGGGACCGAAATTGCCCGCGCCAAGGAAGACAGCGCCGAAGCCGCCGTCAATGTCGCCGCGGCTTTCGATCGTGGCCTGTTCGTTGCCAAAAACATAGGTGACCTTGACCGCGTCGGTGAGGTCTTTCTCGAGGCGCAGGGTAGCGCCGTGCGCGTCCTGCGTCAGGAAGTTGTCGCCGTCGAAATAGACCGTGTCGCGGTCAAAATTCGAGCCGACACCATTGGAACCGGCATCAATGATATTGGCGCGGAACAGGCGTGCGTCGCCTTCGTTCGAACGGCCATGAATGTTCAGCAGGGCGGAAAAATCCGTTCCGGTCGGCGTAAACAGAACCTGGGCGCGGCCAGCGAGCTCGTCGAAGCCCTCGTAGCGGTTTTTCTCGCCGGTGAAGGCATTGTCGACATAGGGGTCTCGCTGCTGGGAAATGCCGGAGAGCCGGACGGCAAGCTCGTCTGTGAAGATGGGCAGGTTCACTGCGCCTTCGATTTCGCGCGTATTGTAGTTGCCGTAGGAGCCGCGGACATAGCCTTCGAACGCGTGCACGGGCTTGGCCGAGTCGAACTTGATGATGCCGCCTGGCGTGTTGCGGCCGAACAGCGTGCCCTGTGGGCCGCGCAGGACTTCAATAGAGTCGAGGTCGAAAACCGGGAAGCCTTTCAGGATCGGGCTTTCATAAGGCACATCGTCATAGACGAGCGAAACCGGCTGGGACGCGTTGAGATCGAAATCGGTATTGCCGATTCCGCGGATGTAGAAGCGCGGGAAGGCGCGGCCGAACGAGCTTTCGGCGATGACGCTGGGTACGCGGGCCGAGAGGAAGCGCACGTCTGCACCGGACGATTTCAAAACGTCGAGTTTTTCGTCGGCGAGCGTCGTGATCGAGATCGGTACATCCTGGATGTTTTCTTCGACACGCTGGGCCGTCACTGTAATGGAGGGAAGGCGTGCTTCGGCATCAGCCGCCTGGGCGACCGCGGGCAGCGCTGTCGCGAGGAGGACGCTTGTGCCGAGAAGCAGCGTGCGAAGGGCGGGTCTGTGTTGCATGGGGAAATCATCCTGATTTGCATGGGGAACAGCCCGTCTGATCGCGGGATCTTATGCGCGGGGATGTCTCACAATTTCGCAAAGTAGGATACGACACGTGTCACGATTTTCACCGGATCGTGGATTTCGGTGACAAGATGTTGCTGCATCGCAACAAAACCGGGCGCCTCTCCTTCGCAGGGAATGAGGCGCTTGGGGAATGCGTTGCCTGAGGCGGTTCAATTCCAGGGGTTGAAGCGGGGCGTCACTTTTGGAGCAGCTGGCGGCGATTCGTCGGCCGGCTCCTGCGCCTGTTGTGTTTCCATGGTTTCAGCCGGCGCTTCGAAAGCCTGCTCTTCCGGCTTGGCGGGTTCTGGCTCAGAGACGGATTCCTGGGCGGCGGCTCCGTGGGATGCTGTCTCTCCGCTGAATTGGAATGGCGCCTCGGATGCCTCGGCGACCGGACCAGGATCGGCTGGTGTGTCCGGGCCAGCATCAAATTCCGAAACGGGCATGTCGTCGGGCAGGTCGATTGTCCCGTCGATGACCAAATGGGCGCGCGCGGTTGACGGCGCGTGCGGTGCACGGACGGCGGGCTCAGGAGGCGCCAGTCCGGCACGGCTGGCCGACCCGAGGCCGAATCCCGCGGACATGCCAGACAGGCTGAAGCTGCGCGGCGCTGCTGGTTCAACCGGGGCTGCCTCTGTGGCGCGTGGCGCGGCTTTGTCATCCTGCTCCGGAGTCTCATCCGACGAGAATGCGGGCGTGTAAGGGAAAGGTTCTGCCGGGGCTTCGGCTTCGACGGGCGGTTCATCCGTCGCGAACGCGGTTTCCGGCTCCGAGACGGCTTCCGGTTGTGGCGGTGGAGACGTCATGTAGCCGGACAGATTGCCCGCACGGGAGCCAAAATAGCCGCTGCCAAAGGCATTCGACGCAGGCTCAGCGGCAGGGGGAGCCGGAGCCGGTTCCGGTTCGTCTTCGGGCGCTGCGCTGGCGCTTTCTGTTTCAATTTCCGGGGCGTTTTCATCGACAGGCCACAATGGTTCTTCCGCTGCCTCGGGGCCGGCGGCCGACTCTATCTCGACCTCGGGGTCGGCTTCGGGCGTAGATGCCCCGAAATTCACATAGGCGGCATCGTCCACTTCGGCCGCCGCTTCAGGTTCGCTGGCGTCTTCGGTCTCGTCCTGTTCGACGTCGAAAGCGGAGTCTGAACTGGCATCCTGTTCGGTCTCTGGTTCCTGCTCGGTTTCAGGCGTTCCGCCATTCAGTTCGTCGGCCATGCTGGCAACGGCGCGGGCCATGTCGTTTTGTCCCTCGACCTCCGGATAGGCCTCGGGGAACGAATCGGTGTCGTCGCCCGGATCCTCGATCAGGTCGGCAGGGTCCAGCGCAACCTCGGGCTCCTTTTCCGGAGCGGCGTCGATGGTTTCGAGCCCCTTGAGAACGGAGTGGATCGCTTTTTCAGTGCCCCGGGCATGTCGATGTGCTTCGCGATAGAGGTCAGCCACGAAACTGCCATAGGGACGTCCGGCGGCATCGGTGTCGTCGGAAAACTCTTCCGGCGTGCAGGATTCGATGATCTTGCCGAGTGCATCCGTCAGCAGAACGGCATGCGGCTCCGGCGTCAGGACGACCCGGTAACCCTCGGTATCATGGGTGATCGTGCCGTTTTCGCCCTCGGACCAGGCAACCCGCTGCTTGCGGGTCATTTCACTCAGCTTGTCGATCAACCGTTTTGTCGAAGGATGCAGCATGAAGTCTCGCCTTTCCCAATGTGTTCTGGGCCAGTCTACCCAATAACGGCTGAGAGGCGAACATTCAAACTTTGGTTCCGCCGATCCGCATGAAATGTCATTTATTCATGCAGATAGCGGCGCACGCGTTGCGATCGAGGTCAGCGGTTACTTGTTCGCCGTGGCTGGCTGGGGGATGAATTTCATCTCCAGCAGGACGGCTTCTTCCTGGTATTCCGCAGACGCGTCATCAAGCCTGCCGTCAAAGTCGCCGCCGGCCCCAAAGGCACGGATGAAGCGCGGAGACTCCATATTGCTGGGGCAGATGACGAGTGAGTCGATCGGTCCGGGCTGCAGCGTGCAGCGGGCCCGCGCCTCCCGGCTCAGGTCCTTGAGCTTCATCTTGCCGATGGTGCCGCCATTGGGGCCCGTGACGGCCGGGTTGCGGGTCACGACCGACCCGACATTGCCGATCGTCCAGTCCGGCTCGACCACGTAGACAAGGCGGCTTGGCTCATTGGGCGTCGCAATCGTCTGGATGAGAAACACCGGGTAGGCTTGTTCTCCGGCAAACGCGCGGTCCGTGAGGATTTCATGACCGGGAAAAGCGGCTTTCATGGCGTCCAGCGTGAACGGTGTCTTGCCTGTCAGGCGCATGGTGCCTTCCGGCCCGATCGTGGCCGGCAGGGGCGTGCCGCCAAACTCCGCCTTGCGCACTTCACCCTTCACCCGTGCGACCTCCTTGAGGAAATCCTTCACCGGTTCGCCGTCCGCGACTGAGAGGTCGGTGCGGAAGCCGCGGACAACACCGTCCGGCGAGATGAGGATATAGCTGGGTGTCCATGTGATCTTGAGCAGGTCGCGGATGCTGGCATCGGTGTCGAGGACCGTGGGGTAGCTGTGCCCCTCTTCGGCAAAAAAGCCCTCGACGGACCCGTACCTGCCATACATGTCCTCATCGCTTGTGCTTTCCGCATTTTGCGGCACGTGGATGGACAGGAAATAGAGGTCCGGATCCTGTTCGATTGCCGTCGCAAGGGCTGCTGCGTAGGGCGCATCGCGCTTGCTGTCACCACACCAGACGCCCCAGACCTGAATCACCATCCAGCGATTGAGGACGGATGAGTCGAATGCCTGGCCGTCAGCCATCGTGGCGGTGAAGTGCGGCAAAGGCTGGCCAAGTAGTCCGTATTCAATTGGACGGTCATGCGCGTCGCCTATCACATCCTTCTCGGAATCTTCCTCGGTTGAGGGCGGCGGCGGGTTTGCAGTGATGATTCCGATGGGACCAGTCGACGTCTCGGCCTGCGGGCTGGGAGCCTTTTGTGCCGAACAAGCTGCGAGCACGAGTGCCAAGGCACCGAGGGAGAGTGTTCGAATCATGGAGCAGGCCATCCTCTGCAAAGATATTGAGCTGATGCCACACATGCGGTGCGCATTCTGCCCTTACTCTAGTCTGCGCTGTGAGGCAGGCACAAGCGACACCAGTGTTCGGGCGAACCAACTTCAATCATTGGTGGCAACCACATGAAAGAATTGGGTTTTTTGTGGGCGGTCGCTTCGGGAGATTTTGCGCCACGTCATTGCCGAACATGGACGGGATTTAATCGACGGTATGCTGCGGTGCATCAATTCCGGTCAAACAGCTAAAAAAAAGTCATGTGACTCCGGTTTGAGTTCACGATGTGGCCGCGTGGAACAATCCTGACTGAACCGTTGCTGACGTTCAGACCAGGAGACCATTTGATGCCATATTTCCAAATACGAAAAGGCCGGCGCGCTTCTCTCGCCGCGTGCGCCTTGCTGGGAAGTGCCAGCCTTGTACTGCCCGCA
>NZ_JBDNGN010000115.1:0-24942 GCF_041689225.1 Hyphomonas sp.
CGAGGGCGATCAAACTCTAGCTCGGAGCGTAAAACCTCCTGCATCATGACGATCCGACCCTCGCCGCCGTCCGGGAGCGGTCACTCCCGGCGGCGGTGCCAATATCTCCCAATCGGCACAAAAAGTCATAAGACAAGCATCGTGCGGGTTGAGTGAATCAAGATGATTCCCGTTTCCTCCGAACTGTGATTCACAGTTTGTGGAGGTAACTGACATGGCAAACCTGATTTCCCCTGATCTTCGCAGGCGGATGATGCACGGCGTTGCGAGCGGCAAGTCGATGCGGGCGGTTGCCCGCCAGTTCGAGGTCGCTCCGTCAACGGCGTCGCGCCTGGTGCATCACGTCGAGGCGACTGGATCGATTGATCCGCGGCCTCACGGCCGGGCGCCGGGCTTCGGCAAGCTGGCGCCGCACCAAGCCTTCCTGATCGACACGGTGCTGGCCCGGCCTGACATCACGATGCCGCAACTGGCCGCGATCCTGCTGGAAGAGCACGGGTTGAAAGTGGCTCCGTCGAGTATCTCCCGCGTGCTGTGCGCGCTTGGCTTTACCTATAAAAAAAACGCTGCTGGCATCGGAGCAAGAACGCGCCGATGTCAAAGCGGCGCGGGCCGACTGGAAACATTATCGCCAGCCCGCCATGCAGGCCGAGCCGGGGCGGCTGGTGTTCATTGATGAGACTTCAGTGAAGACCAATATGTGCCGCCTGCGCGGACGCTCCCTGCGTGGCACGCGCTTGAAGGCGGACGCCCCATTCGGAAAATGGGGAACACAGACGTTCATCGCGGGCCTTCGCTGCGACGGTCTCATCGCACCCTGGATCGTCGAGAGGGCAATGAACGGTGCAGCGTTCGACATCTACATCGAAACCCAGCTCGCACCGCTGCTGCAGCCCGGCGATGTTGTAATCCTCGACAACCTCAACGTCCATCGCAGCCCGCGCGCCGCAGAAGCCCTCGCCGCGCGCGGCGCATGGTTCCTGTTCCTGCCAAGATACTCACCCGATCTCAACCCGATCGAGATGGCCTTCTCCAAGCTGAAAGCACATCTGCGAGCAGCTGCCGCCCGAACCTTTGACGATATCACCAAGGCCATCGGAGACATCTGCGCCCTCTTCACTCCCGAAGAATGTTGGAACTTCTTCAAGGCCATGAACTACGTTGCAGAGTGAGCGTACGATGCTCTAATTGCGCTGTGGCAGGCCCGGCAAGCCGAACATGGCCAGCTGTAGGCTCTTGGCGATGCGTTCGGCCCGTTCCATGAAATAGGGGATGGCGTCAGTGCTGGGCGCTGTCTCTTCCAGCGTTTGTCGGAACAGGCCGAGCCAGATCTGGAAGTGGGACGCATCGACGCCCGTCAGCTTCGTGTGCGCGGGCACCGGCTTGCCATTATAGCGCCCCGCATTCATCGCCACCGAGGCCCAGAAATCCTTCATGCGGGCGAGATGCGGCCCCCAATTGTAGCCGATCTCCTTGTCGAAGATCGGGCCCAGTGTCGCGTCAGCGCGGACCCGGCCATAAAAGGTTTCGACCAGTTCCGAGATGTAAGCGTCATCGATGCCCATGCGGTCAGCATTGAGCTGGATATCGCGGCGGCGTTCGTCGGCGGTTCGCAGGAGATGGTTCATGCGGGCTCTCCCATGGCGAGCAGATCGTGCAGCGGTGCATTGCCGCCCACGAGGTCTGCGATTGAATAGGTATCCAGGCTCGCGAAAAAGGCTTCCAGCGCGTCGGCCAGCGCGCCGCGCAATCGGCAGGCCGGCGATATGCGGCATCCGCCCGCGCCGCCCGGAAAGCACTCCACCAGGGCAGCATTGCCTTCCATGCGACGCACCACGTCACCCACGCGTATGTCTGACGCCCTGCGGGCCAGGCTGAGGCCGCCGGTGCGCCCGCGTTCGGTCGCAATGATGCCCTCCTGGCCGAGCGCCTGCGCCACTTTCATCAAATGGTTCTTCGAGATTTCGAAGGTCTCGGAGATGTCTGCGATTGTGACGCGCCGGTCCGTGTTGACGGCAAGGTGCATCAGCGTGCGCAGCGCAAAATCTGTCTGCAGGTTGAGCCGCATCGTGCCTAGGCCTCGTCGGAGTGGCGCGTATCCCAGACGATCTCGTGGGCACCTTCGTCAAACCCGTACCTCCGGCCAAGGACGAGTACGGTGGTCAGGACGCCGGCGACGATGAATGAAACGACTGTCCCGGCGAGCAGGGCGACCCAGCCATGACCGGACATGTCCGCGCCCATGGAGGACTGGCTGAGCAGCCAGACCATTCCCATCACGACGAATGTAGCAATGACGGCGCCGACGGCGAGGCCGCCTATGAGCTTTGCTGCAAAACTGGGCTTTGTCATGATGTCTGCCTTTCAACGCGCCGGACCGGTGGTGCCGACGACCATGCAGCACATATACGCCGTATCGCCCATCGATCAACATAACATGCATATTATATGCATGTTATAAATTGACGCAGGCCATAGCCAAACGGGGCCTATGGGGTCGGCTTTCCGCGTTCCCAGGTCACGTCGCGATCATAGAGAGGAACTGTCGACAGGCTCATCTTGGCCGAGCTGTTTGTGATTTTCCGGCTGAACGAGACATACATCAGGCTGTCGCTGTCGGCACCATAGATGCGCCGAACGGCGAGCTGCTTGAAGATCAGGCTCTGGTTCTGGTCGAAGATCTCCTCGCCGGACTTGTCGAGATCGATATTGCGGATGGTGAACGGCCCGGTCTGCAGGCACGAGATCGACGAGTTGGACGGGTTCTCGAACCAGTTGCCCTTGCCGACCGGGTCCCAGAACCCCCGGTCGAAATAGGAGAGATGACAAATGACGCCGTCGATCTTCGGGTCGATCAGCGACTTGATCTCGATCTCGTTGCCGACCCAGTCACTATTGAATTCGCCGACTTCCGAGTTGCCGCCTCCGCATGCGGCAAGAGCGACAGGAGCAAGTTTCATATGGCCTCTACGTAGGGGTAGGCGGCTGGTTCCGGTCGGCCAGGTCTATTCCGCTGCGACGCGTCGTCGGCCTTCCTCGCCTTGCTCGTCGAACACGAGCAGGTCGCCCGGCTGGCAGTCGAGTTCGCGGCACAGAGCCTCGAGTGTCGAGAAGCGCACGGCCTTGGCCTTGCCGGTTTTCAGGATGGACAGGTTTGCGAGGGTGACGCCGACACGTTCTGACAACTCGGTCAGGGACATGCGGCGGTCCAGAAGCACACGGTCGAGGGTTACACGAATAGACATCTTCTACCCTCCTTATATGGTCATTTTTTCTTCGTCGCGCAGGCGTGTGCCTTCGCGGAAGACCTGGGACAGAATGAACAGCGCTGCAACCGACGCCCAGGGGATAAGGTCGAAATTGAATCCCAACCTGGCATGATCAAAGCTGAACCCGACGACCAGCGCCACCGCGATGCGCAGCAACTGGGTGATGGCAATGGTTGCTGCCACGCGGCTGAGGCGGGTGGCGTTCTCGGGCACGAACGGGTCGCCACAGGCCAGCGTCGCAAGTATGCGGCGTAGCTGGATGCAGACATAGATGATGGCCGGGATCACGACGAGGCCGCCAATCAGGCCGGCGATCAGGGCCGGCAGGCTGTCGGTGCCATCGGTGACGGAAATGTTGAGGGCGTCGATCGAGCCACCATTATGGTGGGCGAAGATGGCCGCGCCGACGCTGGCGAGGAACACGACCCCGATGATTGCTGTCATCCACATTACGATGGTCACTAGGACCGTCATGATGGCAGCCATCGAGTTTCTTGCCTGTTTGCTCATGCCTGTCTCTTCACCGTGTTGCGCTCATGGTCTATGGCGTAGGTGCGCTTATCGCAAAACCGTACACCTTTACCGTTTAACGATATAGGTATTTGCAGGTAAAGCAAGAATGGAACCATTTCAGAAACAGGTGAAAAAATTACAGTTCGCACGCTCACGCCCGGTCGACTCGTTGCCGCAACCCACAACAAGGGCAAGGTTGCCGAACTGAAAGACCTGTTTGAACCCCTTGGATTCACTGTTGTTTCGGCGCTGGAGCTCGATCTCGACGAACCCAAGGAGACAGAAACCACGTTTGCGGGCAATGCGCTGCTGAAGGCGCGCGCGGCCATGCTGGCGACCGGCGCACCGGCCTTGTCCGACGATAGCGGCCTTTCGGTCACCGCGCTGGGCGGCGCGCCGGGCATCTATTCCGCCCGCTGGGCCGGCGAACCCCGGGATTTCTACCGCGCCATGGAGAAGGTCGAGCGCGAGCTGGGCGAGGCAGGCGGTGCTGACCGGTCAGCGAAATTCGTCTGCGCACTGGCTGTCGTCTGGCCGGATGGACACGAGCAAGTCTTCGAAGGCGAGGTGCATGGCGAGCTGGTCTGGCCGCCGCGCGGTGACCAGGGTTTTGGCTATGACTCGATGTTTGTCGCGACAGGCGAGACGATCACGTTTGGCGAAATGGACCCGGCCCGGAAGCATGGCATGAGCCACCGCGCCGCAGCCGTCGCCAGGCTCAAGGCGGCCCTGCTGTAATGGGTGAACAGGCGACCCCTTTCGGTCCGCAATATGGATTTGGACTCTACGTCCATTGGCCATACTGTGCCAAGATCTGCCCATACTGCGACTTCAATGTGTATGCAGCCAAGACGCGGTCGGCCGAACCGCTGCTTAAGGCCATTGCGGGAGATATCCGCATCCACCGCCCGCGCATGCCGGAACATGGCGCGCTCGATACGGTCTATTTCGGTGGCGGCACGCCCTCCCTGCTGAAGCCGGGCGAGATTGCGGGCCTGCTGGCCACCGCCGACGAGGTTTTCGGCATCAAGTCCGGCGCCGAGATCACGCTGGAAGCCAATCCGAACGACATCTTGCGGGCTGACTTGCGGGGCCTCGAGGCGGCAGGCGTCACGCGCCTGTCCATTGGCGTCCAGTCCCTGCGCGACAATGCGCTTGCCTTCCTCGGCCGCGATCATGATGCCGTGTCGGCGCGCGCCGCTGTCGAACGCGCGCTGCATGTCTTCCCGAATGTGTCGATCGATTTCATCTATGCCCGGCCCAGTCAGTCGATCGATGAATGGGGCGATGAACTCAGCGATGCGCTGGCCCTCGGCGCGCCACACCTGTCGCTCTACGAACTGACAATCGAACAGCGCACGGCATTCGGCAAGGCGGTCGCACGCGGCGAACTCATCCCCATGGATCCGGATGCGCAGGCCGATCTCTACGAACTGACACAGTCCATGACCACGCGCGCCGGCCTGCCCGCCTATGAAGTGTCCAACCATGCCGCCGGGCCGGAATTCCGCTCGCGGCACAACCAGATCTACTGGCATGGCGGCGACTGGATCGGCGTCGGGCCGGGCGCGCATGGCCGCGTCAGTGTTGGCGGCAAGCGCTATGCCAGCGAGGCAGAAAAGCGACCGGAGGCCTATATCGCCAATGTCGTCGCACTCGGCTCTGGTTGGGGCGAGGCCTCGACGCTGTATCCACTGGATATCGCGCGCGAGCTGATCGCCATGGGCCTGCGCGACATCAAGGGCATCGACGTGCAGCGCATCGAGACGATGTCGAACACGCCGGTGCCGCGCGACCGGATCGAGGCCTTTGTCGCGGAAGGCTGGGTGCGGTTCGATGGCGCAACCCTGTCGCTGACGCCTGCCGGCTGGCTGCTAGCCGACGCGATCACGAGCCAGCTGGCGCCCTGATCCCTCAGGATGAGCCGCGTTTGAAACGGCAACCCGTTTACCCTGACTAGGCCCGTGGATGCGCGGCGGCGTGCACTTCGCGCAGCCGGCTGGCATCGACGCCCGTGTAGACTTGTGTCGTCGACAATGAGGCATGGCCGAGCAATGTCTGGATTGCGCGCAGGTCGGCGCCCGCCGCCAGCAAGTGCGTCGCAAAGGCATGGCGCAATGCGTGCGGTGTCGCCGTATCAGGCAGGCCCAGGACGCCGCGCAGTTTCTGCACCAGTCCCTGGATCAGACGCGGGTTCAGTGCGCCGCCCTTGGCGCCCCGGAACAGGGGGCCGGATTTCGTCAGCGCATAGGGGCACACTGCGGCATAGGCATCCATCGCCTCGCGCACGGCCGGGATCAAAGGCACGATACGGACCTTGCCGCCCTTGCCGCTGATGCGCAGGCGTTCGGGCGCGGGCAAGTCGGCGCCCGTCAGGCCCAGTGCCTCGGAAATCCGCAGGCCGCCGCCATAGAGCAGGCTCAGCACGGCCGCGTCACGCGCGCCGATCCATGTTTCGGAATCTGGATCGGTCTCCGCCTCGAAGATCAGGTCCTTGGCCGCTTCGATGGAGACAGGCCGCGGCAGGCGGGCCTTGCGCTTCGGCCCCTGCAAATAGGCGATCTCGGCATTCTCGATATCGTGCGCCCGGCCCAGCCAACGATACAGCGCCTTGATCGACGACATCAACCGCGCAATCGACGCGTCCGACAGGCCGCCGCGCCGCCGCTGGGCCAGGTGCGCGCGGATATCCCGCGCCTTCAGCCGCCCCAGCGCTTTCGGTGTCGGCTCCTCGCCCAGGTGCACCCGCAGGAAGTTGAAAAAGTCGGCAAGGTCAGAGCCATAGGCCTCAACCGTATTGCCTGCCAGCCGCCGCTCATGCTCAAGATGCGAGAGAAAGGCGGCGAGGGTTTCCATCCATCAAGACTGACACCGACGTCTTAAGGACGCGTTGCGGGCAGGCTGGCCCCGATCTTGCAAAAGGAGGCAGGGCATACAAATTCAGGGCGGGACAGAGTTAATGCGGTATCTTGGAATAGATATGGCGCGGTCGGTCGCGATCTTCTTCGTGATAATCGGACATGCTCTGACAGCCGCAAACCTGCGCACCGAAGCCGGGGCAGTGCTTGGCAGTCTCAGCCTGTTCCTCGCCGCGTCGGCACCGGTCTTCTTCTGCCTGTTCGGCACCATGCTGCAGCTGGTCTATGCGCGAAAATTCGCTGCCGGACATGGCGTTGTGATCACACAGCGCCTATGGTCCCGCGCGCTGCAGTGCTGGGCCCTCTATGCCCTGTCCTGTGCGGTGATGTGTGTCGCCTGGCAGTTGTCCTTCACTTACTGGGTGCGTTGCGCGATCTTTTTTACGGACACCTATTATACCGACATCCTGCGCTTCTATGCGGTCATGCTGGTGCTTGCGCCGCTGATGATCCTTGTCAGCGTACGGATCGGCCTTTGGCCGCTGGTCCTAGTCGCCGGCGCCATTCACATGGCGTTCCCGATATTCTCGACCCTTGGCCCGATGGGCACTTTCACGGGCGCGGAAAATGTCTCGTCCTTCCTCTATGGCGGCAACATGCTCAATCACAGCGCGCCGTCCGTCCTTCACGGCTTCGGTTTTGTCGTGGCCGGCATGGTGATGGGCAAGGTGATGGCGGCGCGGCCCGGCCGGGAATTGCTATTGTCAGGCCCCGGTTGGGGCGTGCGCGGCGCCTTCATCGCGCTGGTCCTGGTCTGTGCGGCCTGGATGTGGGCTGGCGATTACAATGTCGCGCTGCCTGAAGTGCGCGGCTATCTGCGCAATGCGAACCATCCACTCTACCTGCTAACGGGCGTGGCGGCGACGGTCGTGTTCATCGACGTGTTCGGCTGTATCCGGCGCATGGCGAATATCGCGTCCGACTCGATCTGGATGGTGTTCGGGCGGACAAGCCTGTTCACGTTCGCGTTCGGCAATTCATTGCTCTACATTGTCCATATCGAAGACCGGTCCGCGCCAGGAAACCTGGCGCTCCTGATCAGCAGTGTCACGGCTGTCATGGCGATGTCGCTGACTTATGCGCTGTTTCGCGACGCCCGGATGCTCAAGGCCGACCATTGGGCGGCCAGGCTTTACCGCGCGATTGTCGATGATGGCGCGATTGCTGTCGTGCGCTGGGTAACAGCACCTGTCATGCAGCGGTCGGGCGGTACCGTACGCGGCGCCTAGGGCGCGTCGACATCCCAGTCGACGATGAAGTCTTCCATGTCGTCCTCGAACACGGTGTCTTCCGAAACCGTCCGGCCTCGTACGGAATTGCCTGTCTCGTGCACGCGCTCGCGGTCGCCGCAGACAAGATAGTGCCAGTCTGGCAGGGGTTTGCCCTCATGGATCAGGCGATAGGCGCAGGTGCGCGGCATCCAGGGCAGGTCTTCAATCCCGGCCGGCGTCAGCTTCACGCAATCCGGCACCTTCTTCTTGCGATTGGCATAATCTGAACACTGGCAGGTTCCGGCATCGAGCAGCGTGCAGTGCAGTTTCGTGTAGGCGATTTCGCCGGTGTCTTCGTCTTCCAGTTTGAGCAGGCAGCATTTCGCGCAGCCGTCGCATAGAGATTCCCATTGGGCCGCATTCATCTTGTCGAGCGGGACGGTTTTCCAGAACGGCTCGCTCATGCCATCTGCGCCGCCCAGGCGGGCTTTTTCTCGATCAGTGCTGTGGCAAACCAGCACGATGACGAGACCTTGTCACCGGCGGCAATGGCATCGTCCAGCGCCCGCGCGACAAGGCGCTTGCCGAGCCCGCGCCCGCCGATCTGGTCCGGCACGATCGTGTGCGTGATGTGCATCCGCGCATCGCCCGGCCGTTCATAGGTCAGGTAGGCCTCGGTTCCGTCGATCACGAGACTGTAGCGCTGCCGGGCCGCGTCATGGTTGATCGTCTCGCCGCTCATGCCAGCACGTCCTGCCATTCGGTGTGTTTCCCGATCTGTGCCTTGGCGAAAGGGCAGAGCGGGATGATCTTCACGCCATTCTCGCGCGCATCTTCCACGGCGCGCTTCACCAGCGCTACGCCGACGCCCTTGCCACCCAGTTCCTTGGGAACGACGGTATGGTCAATGATGATGCGGTTGGTGCCGGCCTTGGAAAATGTCATTTCCGCTTCATGCCCATCGACCACAGCGACATAGCGTCCGCCTGTGGGGCCGTCTTCGAGAGTGATTGTGATGTCAGCCATGGGGCCTCCTCTAGGGCATTCGTTTCACGATATATAGTGTCACCCGCATGCGCCGAGGCAAGAAAAAGCCGCCCAACGAGGGGCGGCCTTGGGCAGGTATGTAAAACCCGCCTCGGGGCTTACTTTTTCTTGAAGGCGTCTTTCACGTCGCCAGCAGCATTGCGGATATTGCCTTCGGCCTTGTCAGCTTCGCCCTTCATTTCGAGCGACTTGTCGCCCGCCATCTTGCCGGCTGCTTCCTTGACCGAGCCTTCGGCTTTCTTGGCGGCGCCTTTGATATGTTCCTTGTCCATGAGTGGGCTCCTTTTTCGTGACCGCATGATTGCAGCCACTCGACCAACGCGCGATCCGGAATTTTGTTGGATTAAATCTCGGTGAGCCGGTGTCGCAGCGGTGCCTGGCAGATCGGGCGCAGACCTGACCACGTTGGTCGCGGGCTGTTCTTTCGCCCTGAAATCATTGGCCAACCAGGCGCAAATCGGGTAGCCTTCCAAGATGAGAAAAGACCCTTATGCGTTCCGCCATTTCCAGCCCGGGGATGTCGTTTCAATCCGCTTCGGCGGCGTGCTTAGGCATTATGGCGTTATCACCTCGGGCGGCCGGGTCATTTCCAACTCGCGCGAGCATGAGGGTGTCACTGAACAGTCCTTCGATGATTTCGCCGATGGCCGCCGCGTCAAGGTTCACGGCAGCCGCGGCGATGCCCATCATCTTGAAGTCGAATCCCGCGCCCGTCGCGCGCTTGGCGCGTCTTACCGCCTGGCGGGTTCCAATTGCGGCGACTTTGTCGGCCACGTGCACAAGCGCAAGCCCACAGTCACGCAGGTCGGACGCGCCACGGTGATGGCCATCGGCGACCTGGTCGGCAATTCGCGTAAGTATCGCTAGGCCTGTCGGCAATTGACCGGACTATGCAACTTGCCGGTCTCGGACTAGTTCACGTTCCATGGCCCGTCTGCTGACTCCTCCCGAGATTGATTGGCGCGAGGATGGCACGCCCGTCGCGCGCGCCCATGACGATGTCTATTTTACCGCTGGCGACGGCCTGGCGGAATCGCGCGCGGTTTTCCTCGCCGGCTGCGGCCTGCCCGACGCCTGGCAGGGCAGGGAGGTGTTCACTGTCGCCGAAACCGGCTTTGGCACCGGTCTCAATTTCCTCGCGCTCTGGCAGATGTGGGAAACCCATCGCCCCTCTCCGACGGCGCGACTCCACTTCGTCAGTTTCGAAGCGTTCCCGCTCTTGCCGCAGGATGCGGTCCGCGCGCTCGACAGCTGGCCGGAACTGGAAGAACTCGCCGCGCTGATGATTGCGCGCTGGCCCGGCCCGGCCAAGGGCGTGCGCCACATGGTCTGGCCCGATTCCGGCGTCTCGCTGACCCTGCATCACGGCGACATCCGGGAGACGCTACCAGCCGCCCGCTTCCGGGCTGACGCCTGGTTTCTTGACGGGTTCAGCCCGGCCAAGAACGAGGAGATGTGGGGGACATGGATCTATCCGGAGATTTCCGTGCATTCTGCGCCGGATGCCCGACTCGGGACATTCACGGTTGCCGGGGCGGTGCGCCGTGGCCTCGCCGAGGCCGGGTTCGAGGTCAGTCGCCTGCCGGGGCACGGCCGCAAGCGGGAGCGGCTCGAGGCCACCCTTGCTACCCCCTTGCCACCCTCTCCCGACCCCTATGCCACCACCCCGGCAACGCCCGTCCTGCGACGTGTCGCGATCATTGGCGCGGGCATTGCCGGGGCCGGTGCCGCCCGCGCGCTGGCGGATGCCGGAGCCGATGTCACCATATTCGACAGGGACGAAAATCCCGCATCTGGCGCCAGTGGAAATCCGCTGGCCCTGTTGATGCCACGCCTGGATGCGGCTGATACGGTTCAGGCCCGCCTTCTGGTCGACGCCTATATCGCCGCCCGCAATACCTATCGCGGCCTGCCCGGCGTCACCGAAACCGATGTGCGCCAGCTTCAAAAAGACCAGACAGAAACAGACCGGTTCGCCAAACTCCTCGCCGACCCACCGCTCCCGCTGGAAGACCTCGAAGCCTTTCGCGACGGCCTGCTGCACAAGCAGGCCCTGATCCTGCGGCCTGCTGAACTGATCCCTGCACTGCTGGCGGGCGCCACCCTGCGGCTGGGGGAGTCGGTGAAAGTCGACCTCGAAAGCCGCAAAGTGAATGGCGAAGCCTTTGATGCCATCATCCTGGCAACCGCCATGGCAGCTAAGGATGAGCTGCCATGGCTGGGCCTAGAAGCGCGGCTGGGCCAGGTGGAATGGATAGGCGACGCCGCGATTGCCGAGCCGGACGCGATGACCCGCGGTACCTATGCCCTCGCCGACGGACCGGATCGCCTGTGGGGCGCCACGTTCGAGCGCTTCGGCGGCGGCCCGCCGGAGACCTCCGACCGAGCCCGGGCCGAGAATGCGGAAGGCCTCGACACGTTGTCACCCTGGTGGGCGCGCGATGCGCGCGACCACGCAATTGTTTCCCGGGCGGCCCTGCGGGCGACCACGGCTGACCGTCTGCCTCTGATCGGCGCCGTGCCAGACTATGCAGCGGCACTCGTTTTGTTTGACGGAGTCAAAGAAGGGCGCCCTGCGGATGCGGACGCCCCAGTGTTGACGGGCATTTTCATGGTGAACGGGCTGGGTGCGCGGGGGTTCACCTGGGGCCCTTGGGCGGGCGGCGTGCTGGCGGGCCAACTGCTTGGCGGCCCGGCCCCGGCGGAAGCTGCCGCCCTTGCGGCGGTCAGCCCGATGCGCCTGATCCTGCGAGCGCTGAAGCGCGGCGAGGCTTAGGCGGCTCTCACGAAGGACAGCTGGATGCCGCCATTCTCATGCGGCGCGAGCGTCATTTCCAATCCGCCCATTTCCAGTGCCATGCCGCCTTGCAGGCTGGCGATCGCGACGATCGCCAGGACGATCATGACGGCTACGCCTCCGAGCAGCCAATTATTGTAAAGCAGTGTCCCCTTGCTCATCGGTCCGTTCCTTTGTCGGGTTTGATCGTGGTTTAAGTTGTGGGTTCTAGTTGCCGCGTTCGAGATCGCGGAATTCCTTGCGCAAGCGCCACTCGTCGGACGTTACCTTGCGCTCGATGGATTGCAGTCGGTCGTCGAGATCCATGAAGGTATACTTCAGGTGCCCGAACGTGGCCCGGGGCCGATCTGATACGCCCCGCCAGAAGGCATCTTCCTCTGGCGTGATCGAGCTGCGGCCAAAGGGTGTGCGCGGGGTTATGATCCAGATCGTCAGGTAGATGATGATCGAGATCGGGCCGAACATGAAGAGCGTGGCGAGCACGAACAGGATGCGGACCAGGATGGGTTCCCAGCCGAAGCGCTCGGCAAGGCCGCCGCAGACGCCGGCAATGACCTTGTCAGTGCGCGAGCGACAGTAGCGTTTCGGGTTGGGTGACCGGTATTCCGCGCTGTCATGGTCAGGATGGGGGCGGGTCATGGGCGGGGTGTCCTTAATCGTCGAGTGTTGAACGGGGGCGGCGCGGTGGGCTTGCGCGCTCCCGTGTGTGGTCGTCGCTTTGATCGAGGAGGGCCTCGAGCGTTGCGAGACGGCGTTCCATTGCCTTGGCCGAGCGCCAGAGGTCTTCCATCATCCGTTCGTCATCCGGCTGGAGTGTTTTCTGCCGGCGCCACTGGGAAATATAGTGGAACGTCATGCCAGGCAGGATGACGAAAATACTGAGGATGGCCATCAAGGCGATAATGCTCTCGTCCATGGACTAGGTCTCCTGACGTTCGGCGCGGGCCTGTGCGATCAGTCCGGGCGTACAGATCACCGCCAGGAAGCCGAAGAGGCAGGTAAGTGAGAGTAGCATGGATCAGGCCTCCGATTTCGCGGATTTCGAAGACGACTTAGACCGCTTGGCTTTCAGGGCTTCGAGTTCCTTCTCGACGCTCTCGTTGCGCTCGAGCGCAGCGAACTCGGCTTCGAGGGTCGGCTCGCGGCCCTTGATCGTGTCGGCATAGGCTTCCATTTCGTCGACCTTGCGTTCGATCGTATTGTACCGGGCGAGCGCATCGTCGACCCGGCCGTCATAGACCTGGCTGCGGACACGGATGCGTTGCTCGGCCGCTTCCCGGCGCATCATAAGCGAGCGGTGCTTGGCTTTGGCTTCGTCGAGCTTGGCCTGCAGCTTGCCGAGATCTTCCTGGCGCTTTTCGAAGGCTTCTTCGGCAGCGTCCATCGCAGCCTTGCGGTGGGTGATTTCACCGTCGGCCTTCTGCTTGGCGATCAGGGCGCCGCGAGCCAGATCTTCACGACCCTTGTCGATGGCCAGTTCGGCCTTGGCGGCCCATTCGTCACGGGCTTGCGTGAAATGAACGATTTCGCGTTCCATTTCTTTCTTGTCGGCCATGGCGCGGGCTGCGGCCGTGCGGACTTCGACAAGCGTGTCTTCCATTTCCTGGATGATCAGGCGGGCGATTTTTTCGGGATTTTCAGCACCGTCCAGCATCGCGTTGATGTTGGAGTTGATGATGTCACCGAGGCGGGAGAAGAGACCCATGGGGTATCCTTTCGTGTTTGTCTGGGAGGAGGATTAAAAGAAGAGGCCGCCAAGAAGGATGCCGGCGCCGAAAAACATCCAGCTCTCGGCAGGGCGGGTCGACAGCCAGCGGCCAAAACGGCCTGCGTCGGTGCGAGCTTCAGTTCGGTAACTACGGTCGTCCATCTTGAGTTCAGTCCTTCTGGTTAAAAGCGGCGCCCCGTCGCGCTGAGTGCCAATATCATTTCAAGGACCGTGCCAAGTGAAAATTAATATCATAACTCCTTGTTTTTATGATAAATAAAAGAATATCAACGCAACGCATTAAAAATAAAACGGTAAATTTCACCAATAGTTTAGTCGATTTAACATATAACATAGGCTATAAATACCACATGATTAGCGAAACCACACAGCTCATTGGAGAGGCCCCGGCCTGGCTCAGCGCGCAAGAGCATGTCTCTCGTGTGGCACCGCTTGAGCGCCCCATCCTCGTCATTGGCGAGCGCGGCACCGGCAAGGAATTGATTGGCGAGCGCTTGCACTTCCTGTCGAAGCGCTGGGAAGGGCCATTCGTGAAGGTCAATTGCGCCGCCCTTTCAGAGCAATTGCTCGACTCTGAACTCTTCGGCCATGAGCGAGGCGCGTTCACGGGTGCCACTGAACAGCGCAAGGGCCGGTTCGAACTCGCCGATGGTGGCACGATCTTTCTCGACGAGATCGCGACCGCCAGCCGTGCCGTGCAGGAAAAACTGCTGCGCATCGTGGAATATGGCGGGTTCCAGCGCCTCGGCGGGTCGCGCGCACTGACAACCAATGTGCGCATCGTCGCGGCCACCAACATGCACCTGCCGGACATGGTCGAGCGGGGTGAATTCCGCGCGGACCTGCTGGACCGGCTGGCCTTTGATGTCATTACACTGCCCCCGCTAAGGGCGCGGCCTGGCGATGCCAGCCTGCTGGCGGACTTCTTTGCCCGCCGTATCGCGATCGAGATGGCGCAGGACTTCCCGGGCTTTGCCCCCTCGGCCATTGCTGCGATCGAAGGTCATGACTGGCCGGGAAACGTGCGCGAATTGCGCAACTTTGCCCAACGGCTCGCGCATCGCTCCATGCTGGCGGCGCCGGACGAGCCCGTCAGGTTCGATCCGGCCGTGCTGGATCCGTTTGCCTCGCCCTGGCGGCCGGGCGCTGCCAAGCCCACTGAAACCGAAACCCGCACACCCCTGACGACTGAAACGTCCGCCCTGCATGGGCCGATTGATTTCAATGCCGAGATCAGCCGTCTCGAGCTGCGCCTCGTCGATGAAGCCTTGGCCGCCAGCCAGGGTCACCAGGGTCGGGCTGCCGAGACGTTGGGTCTGACCTATCACCAGTTCCGGGGCCTGCTGAAGAAGCATGGCTATGGCAAAAAGCCCGGAAAGCCAGACGCCTGAACTGACGATCAGGTGAGCGCTCACTGTTAAGCTTGGGACACATAGGGGAAATCGATTCGCGTCCCGGGCAAATCTGAGCCATACTTAGAAGTCTAGAATAGCAAAGGAGACCGCTCGTGCAGATACAAATTACTGGCAAGCATATGGATCTCGGCGGGGCTCTGAGGAGCCGCATCGAAGACGGGCTAGAGGCAGCGGTCAGTAAATATTTTAGTCGAACCGGGGAGGCGAGCGTGTTCGTCTCGCAGCAGGGTCATCTCGTCGAGGTCGACTGCAATGTGCACCTGCCGTCCGGCATCGTGCTGCAATCCTCCGGCAAGGCGACAGATCCCTATGCCGCGCTGGAAGACAGTCTCGACAAGATGGAAAAGCGGGTGCGCCGCTACAAGCGCCGCCTGAAGGACCACCACGCCAATCCTGTTGCGCCGCTGCCGTCTGAAATCGCTACCGGTGCCGTACTGACGCTCAATGGCCATGCGGCGGACGCGGATGAGCTTGATGACGACGTCGTCGACGTGTCGGACGTCCCGCTGACGGTCGCGGAAACCTCTGTAAACATCCGGAAAATGTCCGTATCGGAAGCCGTCATGCAGCTGGAGCTGCAGGAGGTCCCGGCATTGATGTTCAGGAATGCTGGCCATGATGGATTGAATATGGTCTACCGCCGCCCGGACGGGCATATTGGCTGGGTCGATCCGGCCAATACCCCCAGGAACTGAAGCCCGCACACGGAAGCAGCGTATATGGCAACCGATCTGAGCTCCCTGCTTAAAGGTGGGATCATCATCCCTTGTTATGAGGCGACCAGCCGGAAACGGGCGCTGCATGCTATGTCTGAAGAACTCGGCGGTGTGACGGGAATCTCGGCACGCGAAATCGAGGATTCGGTCATGGAGCGCGAGCGCCTTGGTTCGACTGGTGTCGGCGAAGGCGTGGCTATCCCGCATGCACGGGTCGCGGGTATCGAGGCCCCGATCGGCGGCTTCATGCGCCTTGTGTCTGGCGTGGACTTTGAGGCGATTGACGATCGCCCCTGTGACCTGATCTTCATGTTGCTGGCGCCATTGTCGGCTGGCGCAGACCATTTGCGGGCCCTGGCACAAGTCAGCCGCGTCTTCCGTCAGGCGCCGGTGCGTGATGCGCTGCGCGAGGCTGATACGGTTGAAGCCGTGAAGGCGATTATCTGCAAGGAATCGGTCGAGTCGCCGATCTGAACCGGATCCATGCTGAAAAAAAAGCCCGCCGATCTGATCGGCGGGCTTTTTGTCTGGAGCGGAAGCATGTCAGCCTTCGCTTGGCTTGTCTTCCGCGAACCCACGATTTTCGAGCAGTGGCTCGATCGTCGGGTCGGAGCCCCGGAAATTGCGATAGAGTTCGTCTGCCTCGCGCAGGCCGCCGGATTCATATACCCACTTCTTGAGTTTGGCAGAGAGTTCCGGGTTGTAGATATCGCCGGTCTGCTTGAAGGCCATGAACCCATCCGCATCCAGAATTTCAGACCAGAGATAGGCGTAGTAACCTGCGGAATATCCGCCGGCGAAGATGTGGCTGAAATATTGCGACCGATAACGCGGTTCGATTTCCGGCAGGACACCATAGTCTTCCAGCGCCTGCTGTTCGAAGGCGCGCGCATCGGTGATCTTTGCGGCTTCCTCCGAAGAGAGCATGTGCCAGCGCAGGTCGAGCAGGGAGGCAGCAATGAATTCGGTTGTCTTGAAACCCTGGTTGAAGTTCGAGGCAGCATTCATCTTGTCGACTAGGTCCTGCGGGATGATCTCACCCGTCTTGTAGTGCCGGGCGTATTGGCCGAGCACTTCCGGGTCACCGGCCCAATGCTCCAGCAGCTGGGCCGGGAACTCTGTATAGTCTCGCGGACCGTCGAGGCCTGAAAAGGTCGAATACTTGATCTTCGTCAGCAGGCCGTGCAGGCCGTGGCCAAATTCGTGGAACAGGGTCTCGACCTGATCATACGACATCAGCGTCGGTTCGCCCTTCGCCGGCGGGGTCACGTTCAGGTTGTTGGAGATGATCGGGCGGATATTCTCGCCAACATTCGATGCGTCACGGAACGAAGACATCCACGCGCCGCCGCGCTTGGAATCGCGCGAATACATATCGGTCATGAACAGGCCGAGATGTTCGCCAGTCTCCAGGTCATTTACATCCCAAGACGTGACGACCGGATTCCACTTTTCCGTGTCGACCGGCGTGAAGCTGATATTGAACAGTTTCGTGGCAACATCGAATGCACCCTGGCGCACCGCACCGAGTTCGAAATAGGGTTTCAGCACTTCGCCGTCGAAGGCGTATTTCGCCTGGCGCACCTTCTCGGCATAGAACCACCAGTCCTGGCCTTCGAGCGTGAAATCGTCGCCGATCATGGCCTGCATGTCGGCGCGCTCTTCCTTGGCGCGCTCAAGGCCGGGCTTGAGGACGCGCGCGAGGAATTCCTCGGCCTGCTGAGGCGTCTTCGCCATCCGCGTTTCAAGCTGGTAGGCGGCATGGGACGTGTAGCCCATCAGCTCGGCCCGTTTGGCGCGCAGCTGGGCGATTTTGATCAGGATCGGGCCATTGTCATATTCGCCCGAGGACGCGCGCAGACGATAACCGTCGAACATCTGCTTGCGCAGGTCGCGGTTCTCGCCCTGCGTCATGAAGGTCTCGTAAACGGAGCGGTCGACCGTCAGGATCCATTTGTTCTCGCCTTCGACCTTGATCGCGTTCTTGAAATCATCCGGCAGGCCGGCCAGTTGGGCCTCGTCTGTGATTTCCAGTTTGAACGCCTTGGTCGACAGCAGCAGGTTCTTGCCGAATTCGGTTGTCAGCGCAGACAGCTCTTCATTGATCTTGGCCACGTCCGCTTTGACTTCGGGGCTCAGCGCCGCGCCGTTGCGCACGAAGTTGCGATTGGTCAGTTCCAGCAAGCGGGCGTCCTGCTCGTCGAGGCCGAGCCGGTCACGCTCGGCATAGACCGCCTGCACGCGCTTGAAGAGATCGGGATTGAAACTGATCGCGTCGGTTTCGCGCGTCAGCATCGGATAGATTTCGGCTTCCAGTTCGCTCAGCGTGTCGTTTGTGTCGGTATTGGTGATATTGCCGAAAGTCAGGATCACCTTGTTGAGCGAGTCACCGGCTTGGTCGAGCGCAACAATCGTATTGTCGAAAGTCGGCGCGTCGGGATTGGTGACGATGCCGTCAATCTCTGTGCGCAACTCGAGCAGGGCTTTCTTGGTGGCCGGCAGGTAATGCGCGTCTGTGATCTGGCTGAAGGGCGGCACGCCATAGGCGGCGGTCCAGTCGTCCCGGAACGGGTTGCCCGCGAGTTCGGCATCGCTAACCACGATTTCCGGAAGTTCGGCTGTGGCAGGCTGGGTCACTTCGGCTTTACCGGCATCATCGGCAGGTTTCTTGCCGCAGGCAGACAGGGTGAGAGCAAGCGCGGCCGCAGTGCCGAGCAGGAAATGTTTTGTGGTCATGAAGGGTCCTCAGGCTGGATTTAACCCCGTCTAGCGCGGAAACGGGGCAAAAACCAGCTTTCGACCGACATTCCCGGCGTCCTCAGCGCGCCAGGCGGGCAATCGTTTCGTGATATTCCGCGATGGTTTCCTCGAAGATCTGCGCGACCGGTTTGACCGCGTGAATACGCCCGGCCACCTGGCCCGTCAGGGCGATACCGGCTTCGAGGTTGCCGCCGAAGTAAACGGCCTGCGTATCGGCGAATTCTCCGAAAATGTTCGGGCTGCCCTCGGTCTCCAGGCGGGTCGTGCGTTCGGTGCGCAGCGCGCGCAGGGCCGGGCCGGGACCGGAGCGATTGAGGAAGACCGTATCGGTCGCCTCGGCCTCGACAATCGCATCCTTCCAGTTCTGGTGAACCGGGCTTTCGGTCGATGACAGGATACGCGTCCCCATCAGCACGCCTTCCGCGCCAAGCGCAAAGGCGGCCCCCATCGTGCGGCCATCGGTGATGCCGCCCGCCGCCACGACCGGCACGTTTACATGCTCGCAGACGAGCGGGATAAGGACCATTGAGGCGACATCCTTCGGGTTCTTGAAACCGCCGCCTTCGCCGCCTTCCACGATCAGGCCGTCAACGCCCGCTTCGATGGCGCGCAGTGCGCCCTGCAGGCTCGGCACGACATGGAACACGGTCAGGCCCGCTTCTTTCAGCATGCTAGTATATTTCATCGGGTCGCCCGCCGACGTGGTGACGAACTTGATGCCCTGCTTGATGATGAAGTCGATAATGTTGGGATCGCGCACAAAGGCTTGCGCCACGTTCACGCCGAACGGTTTGTCGGTCAGGTCGCGCATCTTGATGATTTCCTCGCGGATCGCATCCAGTTCGCCTGACGAGGTTTCGATAATGCCCATGCCGCCGGCATTGGAGACCGCAGAGGAGAGGTGCGATCGGGCAATCCAGCCCATGGCCGCCTGGATGATCGGTTTCTCGATGCCGAGCATCTCGGTGATGCGGGTTTTGACGGGCCTGCTGGTCATGAACGTCTCCTGCTTTGTTTCGGTCTTGGTGCAGGTCTGCCCCTAGGGCGGTGCAACCGGCAACACCACCGATGGATCTTTGTGCAGTCCTGGCATGCCTCTGCCCCGAAGTCATGACGTGACAGCGCGCACTTGCACCCTATGCTGGTTCGCAAAGGTTGAGGAGATTTCGCCAATGGCAGAGATGCAGCAGATCGTGCTCACGCGCTATTGTGACGGCCCGCCGGTGCCAGAAGACTTCGCGCTTGAAACAGCGCCGCTGCCTGAGCCGAAAGAGGGCCAGTTCCGCGTGGCCCATGTCTGGTGCTCGGTCGATCCTGGCACACGGTCGCGCCTGTCGGGTGGTGATTCCTATGCCATGGCGCTCCCGCTCGGCAAACCGATTGACGGATTCAGCGTCGGTATCGTCGACGCCAGCCGGAACGACATGTTCCCGTTGGGAACCAAGGTCTTCTGCGCCGGTGGCTGGAAAACCCATTCGATCCAGTCGGGTCGGGGCTTTGTTGGCACGGTGCCGGAGGCGCCCGCGCCGCTCAGTGCCTGGATCGGCGTCCTCGGTGTGCCCGGCCTGACGGCATGGTTCGGCATGAAGACAGTCGCGAAGTTTAAGGAAGGCGACGCCGTGCTGGTCACGTCTGCAGCTGGTCCGGTCGGTGCCACGGCGGGTCAACTCGCCAAAGGCTGGGGCGCGTCGAAAGTCGTCGGTATCGCAGGCTCCGATGCCAAGTGCGATTTCCTGACAGGCGAGGCCGGCTTCGATGCCGCGATCAATTACAAGACCGCGCCTGACTTGACCGCCGCCATTGCCGAACAGTTCCCGAAAGGTGTCGATGTCCTGTTCGACAATGTGGGCAACGAGATGGTCAACCGTGTCTTGCCGTTGATGGCGCTCAACGGACGCATCTGCATTTCCGGCCAGGTCGCCGACTATAACCTGACGCCGGAAGAGACACCGGGCATCGTCAACACCAAGCCCTTCATCACGCACCGTGTGAACATGCACGGCCTCGTCGTGTTCGATTTCGCGCGGGAGTTCCCCGAAGCCCTGCAGACGATGGCTGGCCTGCTGGCGAGCGGAATGCTCAAGAGCAATGAAGAGCGCTTTGAAGGCATCGACAAAATGCCGGAAGCCTTCTGCGGCCTGTTCCGGGGCGAGAATTTCGGGCGCCGTGTTGTGAAAGTGGGAGACGACGCATGAGCACGCAGTACGACATCACGCAGGACAAATGGGAACGTTTCACCTTCTCCCGCGAGGGCCGGGTCCTCACCGCCGCCATCACGTCTGACCATCCGGTCAATGGGGTCGACGAACAGATGCACACCGAACTCGCGCTCGTGTTCAACTGCCTCCAGCGCGACAGCGAGAGCGACATCATCATCCTGACCGCGATTGGCCGCGCCTTCTGCGCGGGCGGTGACTTCGACTGGTTCGAGGAGCAGATCAATCATCCCGAACGCTTCCGCGCCATCGGCTGGGATGCCAAGCAGATCGTCACGACCCTGCTCAATATGGAAAAGCCGATCCTCTGCCGGATGAACGGCGCCGCCGCTGGCCTCGGTGCCACGATTGCGCTGCTCTGCGACATCATCATTGCCGACGAGACCGCCAAGATCGGCGACCCGCACGTGAAAGTCGGCCTTGTCGCCGGTGACGGCGGCGCGCTGATCTGGCCGCAACTGATCGGTTTCGCCAAGGCCAAGGAACTGTTGATGACAGGCGACCTGCTCAGCGCCAGGGAAGCCGAACGTCTCGGCCTCATCAATTATGCGGTGCCGGCTGCTGAGCTCGACGCCAAGGTCGCCGAACTCGTGGGCAAGCTGCAGGCCAACCCCAAATGGGCCGTGCGCTGGACCAAGACGACCGCCAATATCCCGCTGCGGGCCCTCGCTGCGCAGCTCATGGATGCCAGCATCGGCTGGGAAAGCGCGTCGAACTATACAAATGACCGGCGCGAAGCCGTGGCCGCGTTCAAGGAAAAACGCGCGCCCAAGCTGACGGGCGACTGACATGCGCCTTCGCTCGCCCAGCCATTATGAATTCGCGATCCTGACCGATCTCTGCATGCGGTCAAAAGCCGTCTGGGGCTATACGCCCGAGATGCTCGAGGAATTTCGAGCCGAACTGACGGTGTCCGAAGAGGATGCTGCCAACGATGTGATCGTGGTCGCCGACGACATTCGCGGCATTGCGGGTGTCGTGCAGCTTGCCATCGACGGTGACACCGCCTGGCTCGAGAAACTCTTTGTCGAGCCGACGCGTATGGGAGAGGGCACGGGCCAGATGATGTATGTCTGGGCCTGCCGGGTGGCGCAGGACGCCGGGGCAAAGGACCTGGTGATCGATTGCGACCCGGACGCGAAGGATTTCTATTTGCGCATGGGCGCCGAACGCGATGGCGAGGCGGAATCGCCGTCGATTTCAGGGCGCATGCTGCCGCGTCTCGTGCACCGGCTGCACCCGGCGCGTGACGGAGGAAATTGACGGGCGCGCCTGGCGGCGCTATCTGGACGCTTGTGGTGATTTGGCCGGTCGGCTTGCAGCCACGTTAAACAAGTCGCTAAAAGGCCGCGCGGATATGCCAGCAGGTTCCTGCCGCCGCCTCCCTTTCATGCGATGTGAGTAGGACTGGAGAACGGCGATGCCGATCAGGATTCCCGATACTTTGCCCGCCCGCGATGTGCTGGTGCGCGAGGGCGTGTCTGTCATGAGTGAGACGGATGCCATCCGTCAGGACATTCGTCCGCTTCAGATCGGCCTGTTGAACCTGATGCCGAACAAGATCCGTACCGAGGCGCAGATCGCGCGTCTGATCGGTGCCTCGCCGCTGCAAGTGGAGCTGACCCTCATCATGGTTGGTGGCCATACGCCGAAGAACACGCCGGAAGATCACCTGATCAGTTTCTACCAGGATTGGGCTGATGTCCGCGACCGTAAGTTTGACGGCTTCATCATTACCGGCGCGCCGATCGAGACGCTGCCGTTTGAAGAGGTCGGCTATTGGCACGAGCTGACGGAGATTCTCGACTGGACGCGCACCAATGTCCATTCCAGTTTCTTCATCTGCTGGGGCGCCATGGCCGCCGCCTGGCACCTGCACGGCGTGCCCAAGCACACGCTGGCCGAGAAGGCCTTCGGCGTGTACCGCCACCACAACCTGGATCCGACGTCGCCCTTCCTGTCGGGTTTTTCCGACGATTTCCAGATTCCCGTCAGCCGCTGGACCGAAGTACGCGCCGAGGACATTGCAAAGGCCCCGGAGCTGAAGCTTCTGATGGAGTCAGACGTGACCGGCCCGTGCCTGCTGTCAGAGCCGGCCCAGCGCAATCTCTATTGCTTCAATCACATCGAGTACGATTCCACCTCGCTGAAGGAAGAATATGAGCGCGACCTGGTTTCGGGAAAGACCATCCGCGCGCCGCATGGCTATTTCCCGAACGATGACACTAGCGCCCAGCCGCTCAACCGCTGGCGCAGCCACGCCCACCTCCTGTTCGGCAACTGGATCAACCAGGTTTACCAGACCACGCCCTTCGATGCGGCGGGGATCGGGGAAGGTTGAGCGCATGCCGCTTCCCCACATAGTCCAATCGCTCTAGGACTGCAGTATGAACAGCTTTGCCCCCGAACCCGATCACGTCACCGAACTCCGTCGCCAGCTGTCCCGCTGGGTCACCGACAAGATGCCGCGCGAGAAACGCCGCGAATGGGACAAGGCCCACACATGGGACCGGGACCTGTTCAGGGAACTCGCGGCCATGGGCCTGATCGGCCTGACCATACCGGAAGAATATGGCGGGCAGGGCGAGGATATCTATGCCGCCGCCGCCGTGATCGAAGAGCTTTGCCAGGGCGGCGTCAGCATGGCCGGCCCGTTTATTCATGCGGCCTTCTATGGTGGCCTCAACATTTCGGAGAACGGGTCGAAGGAACAGAAGGAAGCCCTGCTGCCCAAGCTGGCGCGCGGCGAGATGTTCCTCTGCTACGGCCTGTCCGAGCCGAATGTCGGCGGCGATCTGCCCAGCGTCGAGACGCGCGTCGAGCGGGACGGTGACGAGATCGTCATCAATGGTGCCAAGCGCTGGTGCACCGGAGCCGACTGGTCTGACTATATCTATTGCCTCTGTCGCTCCGGCGGGCCGGAAGATCGCCACGGCAACCTCACTTTCGTCCTTGTGCCCAACAATGCACCCGGTGTCTCGATGCAGCCCATTGAGCACAGCAACCTGCGCTACACGGACTCAATGGATGTCTTCCTCGATGATGTTCGCCTGCCGGAGAGCGCCATCGTGGGTGGCCCGGACAAATGGAACAAGGGTTGGCAAGCACTCGCCGGCCGCGCACTCGATGTCGAAAAGATCGAGATCACGGCCGTCGCCTATGGCATCGCCCGCGCCGCGCTTGAGGAAGCCTGGACTTATGCGCAGGAGCGCACCCAGTTCGGCAAGCCGATCTCCAAGCATCAGGCGATTGCCCACAAGCTCGTCACTGCGCGCACGAAACTGCAGGCCTGCCGTCACATGCTCTACCACGCCGCCTGGCTCGCCAACGAACATCAGCCGTGCAGCGTCGAAACGGCGATGGCGAAGCTCTTCGTTGCCGATACCGGAGTCGAGATCGGCCTCATCTGCCAGCAGGTCATCGGCGCCTATGGCCTGTCAGATGCCTATGATATCGAACGCAATGTCCGCGACCTCCTCGGCATGCCGATCGTTGGGGGCTCGTCGGATATCCAGAAGAACAATCTGGCGCGGATGTTGAGACTCTAGATGCCAGTTTCGGCACAGGACTCCCCCGAACTTTCCTACGCGTCCTATTTCGACGATCCGCTGAAGCGGCGCCTCATCCGTACGGTCGAGCGCCTGTCCGGCCAGCCCAAGATCAAACAGCTCTACGCGCACTATCGCGATCATCTCGCCCATGATGTGCCTTTCTTCGAAGCGGCCATGCGCCTGTTAGATTTAGATGTTCAGTTCTCCGCTTCGCGCCTCGCCGAGATCCCGCGCACGGGCCCGCTCGTGCTTGTGGCAAACCACCCGTTCGGCGTGCTCGACGGCCTCGTCATCTGCTGGCTGGTCAGCCTGCGCAGGATGGATTTCAAGGTGCTGACCAATTCCGCCCTCGACGGCGTACCCGAGGCGCGGCCCTATATCCTTCCGGTCGATTTCTCCGGCACACGTGAGGCACTCGCGGCCAATGTTGCCATGCGCAAGGCAGCGCTCGACCATGTGAAAGCGGGGGGCTGCGTCATCGTCTTCCCCGGCGGCGGAGTTGCCACCACGCCGCGCCTGTTTGATCGCACGGCGGTGGATGACGAATGGAAGCCCTTCACGGCGAAGCTGATTACGCATTCCGGTGCGCATGTGACGCCTGTTTATTTCGAGGGTCAGAACTCGCGCCTGTTCCAGTTTGCGAGCCACATATCTCTTGAACTGCGCCTCGCGCTTGTCTTCCGCGAAGTCAGGCGCCGCATGGGCACCGCGCTGCCGGTCGTCATCGGAGAGACACTCACACCAGAGGCCATCAAGGACGCTGGCAAGCGCAAGGGCCTAATGGAATTCCTCCGCGCGCA
>NZ_JBDNGN010000116.1:0-127005 GCF_041689225.1 Hyphomonas sp.
CCGCCACGGCACGTTCGCGAAGATCAACGGAATAGTACTTGCCCATGGTGATAAACCTCCTCTTCCAGTCCGGAAACTGAATCAGAGTTCGAAGTGTCTGGGAATCCGTCCGATTCTGTCAAAGACAGAACCGCTCTAGTCCAGCGCGCCGATATAGGGCAGGCCGCGATACTTGCCCGCATCGTCCATGCCATAGCCGACAAGGTAGCGGCCCGGGGAATCGAAGGCGCAGAAATCGACGCCATCTTCCCCTCGGGGCGCCCAGGGCTTCTGCGTCAGCGCGCAGGTGACAACTTCGCGTGCGCCCTTGGACAACAAGTGGTTCTTGGCAAAGGCGAGCGTGCGCCCGGTGTCGTAGACATCGTCCAGCAACAGGACGCCGCGTCCCTCGACTGACCGGCCAAGATCGGCCCGCACCACGACGCGGCCGGAACTCTCTCGGGCATCGCGGTAGCTTTCGAGCCAGATCACATCGAGGATCGGATGCACGCCACGCCGGGCCAGCGCTTTCATCAGGTCGGAGGTGAACGGTGTCGCGCCGATCAGGATCGACACCGCCGTCCAGTCGCCCGGCAGGCGCGGCACAAGTGCGTCGGCCAGCGTATCGATACGCGCCATCAGTTCTTTCTCGGTGACGAGGACTTCGATCTTCGGCATGTCTGTCATTCAATCGGGCTTTCAGTCTCGGACCCGGCCGTTTCCGGCGCTGGCTCGTCGGTTACAGTCTCCGTCCCGGCTTCGGGTTCCGGCTCTCGCGGAACATTGTCGCGGTCGACGAAGGACAGTTCGATCTCGAAACTTTCCATCGGTGCCTGCTCAAGCACGATCTTGAACGTCCCGGTGTCGCCTGCGTCGAGTTCGCCGGGCGTGATGGTCCCGAATTTCTGTGCGACCTGCTTGCCGCGCTCGTCCATCAGGCTGACGCGCACGGCGGGCGTTTCGACGGTGCTGCGGGCGACGTTCACGGCCTTGCCCGACACTGTGACGACGGGGATCGTGTCATTGAAGGTGCGGCTGCGCTCGATATTCCCGAACTCGAGGCCGAACCGGTTGACGGAAAAACCGGCCCGTTTGTAGGCCGTGGCCGATTCCGGCCAGAATTTCACAACATCGTTGCGGAAGATGATCGCGGCCAGGCCCAGCGTAAAGAAGACGGCAGCGGTAACGATCCACGAGACCAGCGCGGCGAACCGGCTCTTGCGTCGGCGCTGTTCGCGCACGCGTTCACGGTAGACTTCATGGGCTGCGGGTGCCGCGGCGTGCTCATGCCCGGCCACGCCTTCAGGCCGCACGAACCAGCTATGTCCGCAGGTTGCGCACTTCACAGTTCGCCCGCTTTCACCGATTGTTGAGTCATCGGCGAAATACTGGGTCTCACATGAGGGACAGGTGAGGATCATGACTTGGTCTTTCCCGCAATTCGCCCCATTGAATCAATAGCCTGAGCTGCCAGGCAGGAGCCCATGACGTATCCACGACACGACCTCTTTGACGACGTCGCCGTTCGCCTCGATTCGGTATCGCTCCGCTATGATACCTCAGAGGACATACTTAGCGATATTGATCTTGTCCTGAAACCCGGCTCGTTCAGCTTCCTGACGGGTGCGTCGGGCGCTGGCAAGACAAGTCTGCTGAAACTCCTCTACCTGGCGCTGAAGCCAAGCCGGGGCGAAGTCAGCCTGTTCGGCCGCCCCACCAGCAATCTGACGCGAGACCAGCTCTCGGCCCTGCGCCGCAGGGTGGGCGTGGTTTTCCAGGAGTTCCGGCTGCTCGAACACCTGTCGGCCTACGAGAATGTGGCGCTGCCGCTGCGGGTGTTGGGCCGCCGCGAGTCCGATTACCGCGCCGATGTCGAGGAATTGCTCGCCTGGGTGGGCCTCGGCCAGCGCCTTCATGCCAAGCCGCCGACGCTGTCGGGCGGTGAACAGCAGCGTGTTGCCATCGCCCGCGCCGTCGTGACGCAGCCCGATATCCTCATTGCGGACGAGCCAACCGGCAACGTCGATCCGGAAATGGGCACGCGGCTGATGCGCCTCTTCCTCGAGCTCAACAAGCGGCGTGGGACGACCGTGATCATCGCCACGCACGACCTTGGCCTGGTGCGCCAGGTCGAAGCGCCGGTCTACCGGCTCACCAATCGTCTCCTGGTGCAGGATGTGGAGTTTGGCGGCGAAGCGGCCCGGCGGCGCACGGATCCGGGCCTGGAGGGTTAGGATGGCAAAGGAAACACCACTTCTTCCGGTCGAGGATGTTCGCGAAGCCGCCCTGTTCTTCGTCGTCGGGGCGCTCTGCTTCCTGGCCGCGCTCGCTGCGCTGTCGGCCAAGTCGACCTATGGCGCCGCCAAGAGCTGGACAGCCGAAGTGCAGGGCGAACTCACGGTCAGCCTGCCGGATGTCGACCGGCGCGGCGCCGACGAAGCGCGCAAGATCATCGAGCAAACGCAAGGCGTCCGCACGGCCCGTGTCCTGTCCAAGGAGGAAATCGATGCCCTGCTCGAACCGAATTTCGGCAGCCGTGGCCTGCCCGACAGCCTGCCATTGCCACAGTTGGTCGCGGTCGAGGCCGATCCGGCCGTGCCCGACATGGGGCTGACCATTGCCCGCAATCTCTCGGAAGCCGGCATTGCCAGCGCCGTGGACGAACATGCTGACTGGGCCGGCGATGTGCGCCGTGTCCTCGGGGTGGCGCGCCTGACGGCGCTGATCGCCGTTGCCCTGCTGGCATCGACGGCTGTTGCGGTGATCGCCTTTGCCACCCATGCGGCGCTTCTGGCCCGGCGCGACATTGTTGACGTCCTCCACCTGGCCGGGGCCCGTGACCGGTTCATTGCAGGCCTGTTCGAGCGGCGTTTCTGGGTCCTCGGCCTGCGGGCCGGTGCAGTTGGTGCGCTGATGGCGCTTGGTGCAGCCGCGCTGATGATCTTCACCGTGCAGGTCCATGGGTCCCGCGCGGGCCTCCTGCCCGAACTCAGCCTCGACTTCCTCGATCTCGTCATCCTTGTCGTCACACCTGTCATCGCCGGCTTCGCAGCGCGTCTCGCGGCCCGGATGACGGTGATCCGGGCGCTGAAAGGCATGATGTGAAGCCTGATCGCTCCCTCTCGCGTCGCGGCTTCGGCTTTTTCCCGGCGGTGGTTCTGGTCGTGCTCGCCCTTGTGGCGTTCGATTTCCTGATGTTTGCGCGCCGCGCATCCGAATCGGTCCCGGCGACGGCGCGTCAGGCGGACGCAATCGTGGCCCTGACGGGCGGTTCGGGGCTGCGCATTGCCGCTGGCATCGATCTCATGTCGGCCGGGCGCGGGCAGAGACTGCTGATTTCCGGCGTCAATCCGGACGTGGACATGGACGACCTGATTGCCCTCGCAGGCGGCTCGCCGGATATCTATGCCTGCTGCGTCGATATCGGCTACCGCGCCGAAACCACGATCGGCAACGCCGAAGAGACCGCTGCCTGGGCCTATGAACGCGGCTATACGCACCTGATCATCGTCACATCCGACTATCATATGGCGCGCAGCCTGCTGCTGTTGCAGCGTGCCATGCCCGATATCACGCTCCAGCCCTATCCGGTCCGGACGGTGGTCGATCCCTCGGCGGTGCTGGGCGATTCCAAATCGTTTCGCGGCGTGCTGACAGAATGGGCAAAGTGGCGGGTGACGGCCCTCGGTTGAGCGGCTAAACGTGCTGGCCGATGATGCAGCTTCGCTCCCTCCTGTTTGTTGCCTACCTCTATGGCACGATGGCCCTGATGGGCTCGGTCTTCGTGATCGGGCTGGTCCTGCCGCGCCGGTTCATCATGTGGGGAATCAAGACCTATGCCGGTGCGCTGCGCTGGGGCATGCGGGTCATCGCGGGCATGGAGACCGAAATCCGCGGCCTCGAACACCTGCCTGACGGCCCCTTCCTCTATGTCGGCAAGCACCAGTGCATGTTCGACATTTTCGTGCCCTTCGTCGTGACACCGGATCCTGCCATCGTCATGAAGCGCGAACTGCTCTGGTATCCGTTCCTCGGCTGGTATGCGCTGAAAAGCGACATGATCCCGATCGACCGGGCCGGGACCACCAGGACGCTGCGCCGCATGGTTTCGGCAGCGAAAGATCGCGCCGCCATTGGCCGGCAGATCGTCATCTTTCCGGAGGGCACGCGCAAGACGCCGGGCGATGCGCCCCAATACCATGCCGCCGGAGTCGTTGCGCTCTACAAGGCGCTGGACGTGCCCATCGTGCCGGTCGCGACCAATGCGGGCCTGTGCTGGCCCGCTCACGGAACGCTGCGCCGGCCGGGCCGTATCGTCTATGAAATCCTGCCACCCATCCCGGCGGGCCTGGACCGCAAAGAGATGATGAAGCGCCTTGAAAGCGAGATGGAAACAGCGGTTGATGCCCTTCTCAAGGAGGGTCTCGCCGTCCAGGGCCGGATCCAAGCCGCACAGGAACCACAGAGCATATGAGCAATTATTGGAACAATTCGGGCCTTGTAAAGCCGCTGGCCGAGCGCCGGCGCTCCCGCTTCTGGCTGTTCTTCCCCTTCCTGCTTCTGGTCGCCCTGGTCGGCGCCTATTCGGCTTACTGGATCTATGCCCGCGCCGAGATCGGGCTGGGTGTCGACAAATGGGTCGCCGAGCAACGTGCCGGCGGCGCAGTCGTCGAATATGAGTCGCGCAAGATCGGCGGCTATCCGTTCCGCTTCGAACTCGACGTCGTCGCCCCGCACTACCAGCCGCCCAACATGGCCAGCTGGCAAGGCGAACGCCTCCAGGTCGTGATGCAGCCGTGGAACTGGCACCATATTATCGGCCGCGCGCCCGGCCACAGCGTGCTGACCGACCGGCTCGGCATCCGCCACACGTTCGATCTTGACCGCAAATCCGTCGGCAGCCTGTCCTGGACCGAAGCGGGCGTGCACCGCGCCGCGATTGAACTCCATGATGCATCGGCCCTGATCGACGGCCATATCTACACGGCGAAGGACTTCTCGCTGAATCTCGCCCCGCGTCCGGAAGCCGCCGACGACCTGCTCGTGGCCCTGCAATGGGAGGCGCTGACGCTCGATGCCGCCCCGATCGCAGCGCCGTGGCTTGGCACCGAACTCCAGGAAAGCCGCCTGATTGCGGAAGTGGACAATTTCTATCCGGCTTGGATCCGCAGCGGCGGCAATCCGGAACGCCTCTATGACTCGCTCCTCGAAACAGGCGGCGGCGTGGAACTCGGGCAGGCGCTCCTCAACTGGGGCCCCCTCAAATTCGGCGCCAAGGGCACGATCGCGATCGAAAACGGTCTCGCTAACGGATCGTTCGGTGTGCGCATCGACGATCCCGAAGGCCTCAAGGAGGCGCTCAAGGCCACAGGCAACTGGCGCCTGCAGGAACAGGCGACCGTGGCGACGCTTGAAATCGCCTCGGTGAATGGCGGCTTCCTGATGTTCACGCTGAAAGACAACCAGGTCATGGTCGGCACCGTCGTGGTGGGCCAGCTTCCCGGTCCGGCCCTGTGACAGCCCCGTCGCAGGCCCGGCTCGAAGCCGCCTGCGAGACGCTTTCCCGCGCCGATCCAGCCCTTGCCATTGCCTATGATGTCACCGGCCTGCCGGTCTGGCGCGCGGGCGAGCCGACTTATGCCATGCTCGCCCGCATGATCACGCACCAGCAGATTTCCCTCGGCGCAGCCGCCGCCATATGGGCCCGCACCGAGGCGTTGCTGGGCGAGGTTGCGCCCGAAGCGGTGCTCGCCGCCGATCCGGATGCTTTGCGTGCCTGCGGCCAGTCGCGCCCCAAGGTCGGCCACCTAACATCCATCGCGGAATCGCTCGTCACCGGCACGCTCAGCCTGCCGCGCGTCTGCACTGCGCCACTGGACGACGCGCGTCGGGAACTCATCGCGGTGAAGGGGATCGGCCCCTGGACCGCAGAATTGTTCCTGCTTTACGCGACCGGCGCGATGGACGCGTTCCCGGTGGGCGATGTCGGGCTGATGGAGGCGCACAGGCTGCTTGCCGCCCATGAAACCCGTATGGATATCAAGGCGTTCACGCAGCACGCGGAGGCCTGGCGCCCCAATCGGGGCGTGGCTGCCCACCTGCTCTGGGCATGGCTGCACAGCCACCGGGGCGACGCCGCGCCCGGTACGACCTGAGCCTCAAGAGTTGCAATCGGTCCTGACTGTCATAATCTCATGATCAGAATCGCCTAACAGACGGGCGAGCGTGCAAAGGAGTGCTGCCTTCAGCGGGTTCAAACAGGTTACAAGTCTTCTCGTGCCGCATGGGGGTCACCATGGCTGAGATCATTACTGCGCCGCCCAATGGACGGCCTGCCCTTGTTCTGAACGCTGATTTCAGGCCGCTCTCGTATTATCCGTTGTCACTGTGGCCGTGGCAGGAAGTGGTGAAAGCCGTCTTTCTTGACCGGGTCGATATCGTTGCAGAATACGATTATGTCGTGCGCTCTCCGAGCACGGAATTCCGCCTGCCCTCCGTCATCGCCCTGCGCGACTTCGTGCGCCAGGACCGCCCCCCGGCCTTCACCCGCTTCAACGTCTTCCTGCGTGACGGTTTCCAGTGCGCCTATTGCGGCACGCACGAGAACCTCACCTTCGATCACGTCATCCCGCGCTCGAAGGGCGGGCGTACGACATGGGAAAACATCGTCGCCGCCTGCAGCCCGTGCAATTTGCGCAAGGGCGGCAAGATGCTGCGCGATTGTGACGTGCAATTGCAGCACAAGCCGATCCGCCCGAACAATTACCAGCTGCAGGCCATCGGCCGCAAATTCCCGCCCCACCACCTCCACGATACGTGGATGGACTATCTCTACTGGGATGTGGAACTGGAGACGTAAGCGCCGGGCTTACCGGTCGTGCATGCCCTTGCCGTCGAGGATGCGCGGGCTTGCCTTCGCGATCCGCGACACGCGCGTTGCCGCCTGCTTTGGCTGGGAGACGTGCAGAACCCATCCGCGCTGACGGCCGGGCGTCGGCGCTTCGAACGCGTCTCTCAGGTCTGCATCGGCGTCCAGTGTGTCGATCAATTCCTCTGGACACACCAGATCGTCCTTCGCGAAGTCCACCTTCAGGCCGGCTTTTTCCACCTCCACGGCCTCGCATACATAGGCCGTCAGGGTCGGCTCCATTCGCCCTATATCCGCGACGCTGGTGAACTTCATCATCCGCACCGAGCGCGAATTCGCCCCCGGTGCCACAAGAATTCCCTCGGGGTCCTTCAGCAGCACGCCCTTGAAGAATGACAAGGCGCAATTTGCCTTGAGACCCCAGGCGGTCGCCACATTGCCGCCGCCTGCCGTATAGACGGGCGAGCGCCACTTGAACGTCTCCGTCACAGGGCACGCGAGCAGTATCTCCCGCAGCGCGCCAACTGCCACGGGCCTGGTTTCGCGAAGAACGCTTCGACCTTCGGGTTCTCCTTGCTCATCGCCTGCCTCGCATGCCGCCTGTCGCCCACGATTTTTGCGCAGGCCCGGTTGCCTGTCCAGCGTCACTGCGCCTGTCATAAATCTGCAGGCAATCTGTCATAAAAGCCTTTTCAAATGCGCGTATGGGGCGAACGTGATGACACATGCCCGGCCAAAATATCGCGCGATCTTCATCTCCGACGTCCATCTGGGCTCGCGCGGCAGCCAGGCCGAATCCCTGTGCACCTTCCTCAAGGCCAATACGAGCGAGCAGCTCTACCTTGTCGGCGACATCATCGATGGCTGGCGCCTCAAGAAGAAATGGTACTGGCCGCAGGCCCACACAAACGTCATCCGCCGTATCCTGACGGCTGCCAAGCGCGGCACGGATGTTACCTATATCATCGGCAACCATGACGAGTTCCTGCGAGCCTTCATGCATTTCCGCGTCAGCTTCGGCGACATCCATGTGCGCAACCGCGCGGTCCATCTGGGGGCGGACGGCAAGCGCTACCTCGTCGTGCATGGCGACATGTTCGACGGCATGATGCGCGCCGACCGCAAATGGATCATGCACCTTGGCGATCACGCCTATAATGGCCTGCTCTGGGTCAATACCAACCTGAACAGCGCGCGCCGCCTGTTCGGTCTGCCTTACTGGTCGCTGTCGGCGGCCCTGAAAAAGCGCACCAAGCGTGCCCTCAATTATATCCACAATTTCGAAGACCACGTCGCCGCCTATTGCCACCGCAAGGATTTCCACGGTGCCATATGTGGCCACATCCATGTCGCCGAGATGCGCGACATTGACGGCATCAAATACATGAATGACGGCGACTGGGTTGAAAGCTGCACCGCCCTCGTCGAACACCATGACGGGACTTGGGAACTCCTCGACTGCCGCCCCGACGCGGTGCGCACCTCGGAGCCCGTGGTGACGGCCGCGCCGGTCGGCGAGCTCGAACTGGCTTAGCCCGCCGTCACGTCTTCAGTTGGCCGCCGAGCACGCCTGAGAGGGCTTCGAGATAGGCCACAAACGCCGCGCGGCCTTCCGGGGTGATCCTGACCGTGGTGAGCGACTTGCGCCCCACGATGGCCTTGTCGATGGCAATGTAGCCGGCGTCCTCGAGCTTGCGCATCTGGATCGAGAGGTTTCCCTGGGTGACGTCGAGGACGGCCTTGAGCTCGGTGAGCGAGGCCGCCTCCGCATTGGCGAGATAGGCCATGACACCCAGCCGCAGCCGGCCATGGATGATCTCGCTGATTTTTTCGATACCACTGTCCGACATGGAGGTTACGCCGTTGCCCGGGTCTGCGCGGGCGATCGGATCATGATGTATCCGGGCAGCGCCATGCAGATGATCAGGGCCACGCCGAGTGCCAGTAGATAGGTCTGCGTCTGGTCGATCAGCAGGCCCAGGCAGGCAGCGGCCGCAAACCAGCCGATGGCCGTCGCGCCCTGCCACGTCCGGCGCCGCAGCGTGACAACCGTGAACCAGATCGCGCCCTGCAGCGCGCAGACGACGACCGGGTAGAGGAACCAGATTGACCAGTTCTGCCGCTGGTAGGCGACCCAGCCGAAGACGAGCGCCATGACAATGGTGGCGATGCCGGCCTCGGTGAACGCGGCCTTCACGGCGCGGCTGGTCGTGCCTGCGCCGGCAGATCTGATGCGCTTCCGCCAGCCTTGATAGAAGATCACGGCCATGAACAGGGCCGTCGGCACGATGCCGATCAGCATCCAGGCGAAGTCGGCAACCGCGATCGTGCCGCTGAGGAGGGCGCTGTTGAGGAGGCATTGCAGGCCATAGAGCGCGCCTGCGGACATGTAGATGATGCCAAAGCTACCAGTGTCGGAGCCCTGATCGTGCATCAGCGCCTTCATGAAGGCGAGGTCGTCTTCCGCTTGTCTCGGTTGATTTGTCATCTCGGTTCCTTTGCCGTGTCGTCTGTGTGTGCGTCCGCTGTGTCCCAGGATTGAGGAGTGCCCATCAAGCAGGTGGTTTACAATGCAAACAAGTTTATATTCAGCTTTGTGCGTAGGTCGATGCCATCGGATGCCCGCGCCGTGTGGACAGCCGAACCGCGCTCCACCGGGGTCCAGTCCGTTTCCGGCGGGTCGCCATTGGAAGATGTTGATCGGCGCAGGCGCGCCGGGCATTACGCAATGATACACGCCATGCTGAAGCCAAAGTCTTCGAGAGGATTCCCATGACGCTCACCGGGCTGTTGATACCCACCTACCGGCAGATGCTGCAGGCGCTCGCCGTCTGGCTTCGCAAGCCAGAGGCACAGGTGCCAAACGCCGACGCGCTGATGGCCGCCCGGCTCGCGCCGGACATGTTTCCGCTGTCGACCCAAATTCGCTTCGCCTGTGTGCTAGCCTACGAAGGCGGTTACCGCCTGCGCCATGAACCCTTGCCCCCCCGCGCTTGAGGCGCTGCTCGACGAAGGGCGCAATGGCGGCGAGCGACCCGGCACGATGGCTGCGGCGCTGACCCGCATCGACGAGGCGCTCGCCTTCCTTGACGGCTTGGCACCCGATGCGCTGGACAATCGCGCTGGGCGCCCCCTCGCGCTGGAGCTTCCCGTGGGCATCGCCTTTGATCTGGACGGCTACGGCTACGCCCGCGACTGGGCGCTGTCGCAATTCTACTTCCACATCATGACGACCTACGCGATCCTGCGAAACCAGGGTGTCGAACTCGGCAAGGCCGACTACGTCCAGCACATGTTCGCCTATCTGCGAAAACCTTGAAGCCCCCTCTCCCTCGAGGGAGAGGGGGTTGGGGGTGAAGGAGTGCGGATTATCCTGTCGAAAATCTGATCTCCAGCCGCGCCGCCATGCCCCCTCACCCCTTCCCCTCTCCCCAAGGGGAGAGGGGAGCGCCCTCATTGAGCAATACGACGGAAGCTGGAAACGCCTCGACTGCCGCCCCGACACGGTGCATCCGCCGGAGCCGGTGGCGAAGGCAGAGCCTGTGAGCGAACTGGAACTGGCTTAGGCCTCAACACCTTCGCCCCCCCTCCGTCAGACGACCGTCCCCCTTTGTCCTCCCCCGCCTGCGGGGGAGGTGGCTGGACGCGCAGCGGCCAGACGGAGGGGGGTCTATCCGCCACTCCCGCTTGACACCCCCTCCCATCCCTATCACCTGCGCCCGATGACTTCCTCCCTGAAGGCCATTCTCGGCCCCACCAATACCGGCAAGACGCATTACGCCATCGAGCGCATGATGGGCCACGGCACCGGCATGATCGGCCTGCCGCTGCGCCTGCTCGCGCGCGAGGTCTATGACCGCGTTGTCGCCGCCAAGGGCGCGTCCCATGCCGCGCTGATCACTGGCGAGGAACGCATCATCCCGCCGAACGCGCGCTATTTCATCTGCACCGTGGAATCCATGCCGGTCGACGTGCGCGCAGACTTCGTCGCCATCGACGAAGTCCAGCTCGCTGAGGACGAAGACCGCGGCCATGTCTTCACCGATCGCATCCTCCACATGCGCGGGACATCCGAAACGCTGCTGCTCGGCGCCGACACGATGCGCCCGCTTCTGCGCACGTTGAATCTCGGCATAGAGACCGACACGCGCGAACGTTTCTCCGAGCTGCGCTATACCGGCAAGACCAAGATCACAAAGCTGCTCAAGCGCACCGCCATCGTCGCCTTCAGTTCGGAAGAGGTCTACGCGATAGCCGAATTGCTCCGTCGGCAGAAGGGCGGCGCTGCCGTCGTCATGGGCGCGCTCAGTCCGCGCACGCGCAACGCGCAGGTCGCCATGTACCAGTCCGGCGAGGTCGATTACATCGTCGCCACGGACGCCATCGGCATGGGCCTCAATCTCGATGTCGACCGCGTCGTCTTCGCCTCGCGCACCAAGTTTGACGGGCGCCGCCACCGCGCGCTGACACCCGCCGAGTGCGGCCAGATTGCAGGCCGGGCAGGGCGCTTCCGCACCGATGGCGAATTTGGCGAGACCAGCGACTGCCCGCCTTTCGAGGAAGAAGTCTGGAAACGGATCGAACAGCACCGGTTCGATCCGGTCGATCATATCCAGTGGCGCAATTCGGCGCTCGACTATGCCTCGCTGAAATCCCTGATCCGCAGCCTTGAGCGCCCGTCCGGTAATCCGGTCCTGATCCACAATCCGAACGCGCTGGATGAATGGGTGCTGCGCCGCATGGGCGAGGACAGCGCCATCGGCCCGAACGTGACCGGACAGGCCAAGGTGCGCCGCCTGTGGGATCTGGCCCGCCTGCCGGATTTCCGCAAGGCCGGCCCCGAAGGCCATGCCCGCCTCGTGCTCGGCCTCGCCGAAACGCTCGCCGATCCGGACGCGCGCCTCTCCGATGCCGGTCTCGAACGACGCCTGGACGACCTCAGCGGCGCCGGCGGCGGGATCGCCAAATTGCAGCAACAGCTTGCCAATATCCGCACATGGACCTATGCGGCGCACCGGCCTGACTGGCTTGAAAACCCCGCAAGGTGGCAGGATCGAACGCGCGAGATTGAAGACTCCCTGTCTGATGCGCTACACACTGCCCTGACCGCACGGTTTGTGGATCGACGTACGACGGCCCTCTTGGCCAGCCTGAAGAAGGAAGACGCCCTCGTGACTGACCTGACGCCGGATGGCGACGTGACCGTAGAAGGCCATCTCGTCGGCCGCTTGAAGGGCCTCACCTTCGAACCTGTGCTCGATACCCGCACGCTTGAAGGCAAGGCCGTGCGCGGTGCCGCGCTCGCCGCGATCCGCCCCATGCTGGTCGAGCGCCTCGGCCAGATTGCCGGCGCGCCGTCCGATGCGTTCAAGCTGAACGATGAAGGCGACGTGGAATTCGGCGGCAATGTCATCGCCCGCCTTGCCAAGGGCCCGGACTGGATGAGCCCCGGCGTCGACCTTGTCGGTGCCTCCGAAGTCGAGCCATCAGACCGCGACTCGGCCCGCGCCCGAGTTGCCGACTGGCTTGCTGCCGAGATGACCCGCATCCTGTCGACGCACTGGAAACTGCGCCACGAGAAAGCCGGCGACACGCTCGAGGGCCTCGCCCGGGGCCTCGCCTTCCGCATTCTCGAAAGCGGCGCCAGCGTCGACCTGCGCCAGGACGATCCCGGCGGCCGTCTGACACCGGAACAACGTGAATCCCTCAAAGCCCTCGGCCTGCGCGCTGGCCGGGTTGCAGCCCATGCGCCTGACGCCCAGAAACCTGCGGCCCAGCGCATGATCGCCATCCTGCGTGCCGTACAGGCCGGCTCGCCTTTCCCGCTTGCACCGGAAGGTGCCGGTTCCTTCCCGCTCGATGGCACCTGGCCGGAAGAGGCGCTCGCCGCCAATGGCTATCTCCGCTTCGGCCGCCGCGCCGTGCGCGCCGATCTTGCCGAACGTTTGGGCTGGGAAATCGCCAAGCGCCGCAAGGATGCCGACAAGAACGCCTTCGCCATCTCGATCGACCTCGCCTCTGTCGTCTCCTGCCCGTCCGATGACTGGCCCGCCGTGCTGAAAGGCTTCGGCCTTGCACCCGCCGAGAAGGACAAGGAGACCGAGGCCGTCCTGCTCTGGCGCTATGCCGCCCGCTCGCGGCCTGACGCGCGTCCGGCCGCCCCGCGCGAGGATCGGCCCAAGGGTCGACAGGGCAAGCCGGGAGAGCGTCCGCCCCGCGTCAATGGCGGCGGTTCGCGCCCGCCGCGCACGGACGCACCACGCCCTCGCCACACCCCTGCCGCCCGCAAGGTAGACCCTGACAGCCCCTTTGCCGCCCTCGCAGCGCTCCTGCCGCCGACCCCGCCGCCGCGGGACAATCCCCGGCGCAAACGCAAGCCGAAGGGGGGAGAGGGCAAGGCCACTCCAGCCTTCGCGTACACGCCTTTCCAGTGAACGAGCCGGAGGCTGTCAGGCTGGATATCTGGCTCTGGCGGGCGCGCTTTTTTCGCACCCGCACCCTCGCCACCGATCACCTGAAGAGGAAAGGCGCCCGCATCTCCCGCAGCGGCCAGACCCGCCGCACCGACAAGCCGGGTGTAACGATTTCCGTAGGTGACATTGTGACTTTCGGCCGGGGAGAGCATATACGGACCGTGGAAATCCTCGACCTCGGCGAACGCCGCGGTCCGGCAGAAGAAGCGCGGAACCTGTATCGCCTATTGGAAATTGAGCCATGATGAATTCGGTTAAGCGCTTCTTTGCGCTCAAAACACCCGCTTTGAAGGCGATGGATCCGCAAGTTGCCGCTGCAGCGCTGATGGTCGAAGCCGCGCTGATTGACGGTGTCTACGTCAATATCGAGAGCGACATGATCGCCGAGATCCTGCTTGAGGCCTTCGGATTCGACGCCGACAAGGCCGATTCCGTGCTCGCCGAGGGCGAAGCGCTGGCTGAGGAGGCGGTCGATTCCTACCAGTTTACCCGCCACGTCAAGAAACTCGGCATGGCCGAGCGTGTCTCGATCATCGAAGGCCTCTACCGCGTCGCGCTGTCGGATGGCGAGAAGAGCCCGATCGAAGAGGCCTATATCCGGCACGTCGCCTCGCTGCTCTATGTCGACGACGTGTCCCGCGCCGGGGCGCGCCAGCGCGCCGAAGCCCGGATCGCCGGAACGACCTGACCTGTCCTAAACGCACGGCGCAGCTTGTCTCATTGACACACCGCCGCCCGAAGGCCATCTCGAGTTCATCACACCCGTTCAAGAGGCCCTCCCGATCATGACCTATATCGTCATCGATGCCTGCATCCGCTGCAAATATATGGATTGCGTCGAAGTCTGCCCGGTGGACTGCTTCTACGAGGGCGAAAACATGCTCGTCATCGACCCCGATGAGTGCATTGATTGCGGTGTGTGCGAGCCCGAATGCCCGGTTGAGGCGATCAAGCCCGACACCGAGGACGATCCGGACGGCAAATGGCTGAAGCTGAACAGCGAATTCGCCAAGACCTGGCCGAACATCACCCGATTGAAAGAGCCGCCTGCGGACCGCGAAAAATTTGCGCAGGAAACGGGCAAGTTGGAAAAATATTTCAATCCTGCGCCCGGCACCGGTGACTGAGCCTGCGCTCAATGCCGCCTGCAACGGCTATTGCAGGGACCGCCAAAGGTTAACGAACGCATTGATTTTACTGGGCGCGCGTGCCCGGCCAATATGCCGTACCCTGTTGTAAAACCTGCACGATTGTGATAGTCTTACGTCTTGAGCAATAATTGAACCAGAGCTGAAAAGTCTCCTCTCAGGCCGTGATGTACGGACTGGGCAAAGACTGATTGGCTCTGAATGCGTAGAAAAGGGCGATAAACTTCATGGCTAAAAAAGCAGACACCGCAGCACTCGCATTCGGAGTTGGTCAGAGCGTCGTATATCCTGCGCATGGTGTAGGAAAGATTACCAGCGTTGAAAAACAGACCGTCGCTGGCATGGAACTCGAAGTTTATGTCGTCGCATTCGACCAGGACAAGATGATCCTGCGCGTGCCGACCAATCGCGCCGAAGCCTCGGGCATGCGCGCCCTTGCGGGCTCGAAGCTTGTCGAAGACGCGCTGAAAACGCTCGGTGGACGCGCCCGGGTCAAGCGCACCATGTGGTCGCGCCGCGCTCAGGAATACGAAGCCAAGATCAATTCCGGCGACCTGATCTCCATTGCGGAAGTCGTTCGCGACCTGCACCGCGGCGAAGACCAGCCAGAGCAGTCCTATTCAGAGCGCCAGCTGTATGAAAGCGCGCTCGACCGGATGGCCCGTGAGCTGGCTGCCGTTGAGAGCATCGACAAGGCAACCGCCATGGAGAAGCTGGCAAAAGGCCTGGCCGCCAAGAAAAAAGTGGTTTCGGCCGCTGCAGCAGCAGCGGCGGCTGCCGCATAGCAAATACTGCTTCAGACAACAGAAAAACCCCGCACCGAAAGGCGCGGGGTTTTTTTTGTGCTTGAATGTCAACCGACCCGGCGTGTCTGCCCGGCCCAATAGGGCTCGCGCAGGTCCTTGCGCAGGATCTTGCCTGACGGATTGCGGGGCAGGACCTCGACGAAATCGACCGTTTTCGGGCATTTGTACCCGGCGATGCGTTCCTTCGCCCAGGCGATGATGTCGTCAGCCGTGGGAGTCTCGCCGGGCTTCGGAACGACGATGGCCTTCACCGACTCGCCCCATTTCTCGTCCGGCACGCCGATCACTGCGACATCGGCCACGCACGGATGCCCGAACACGGCGTTCTCGACCTCGGCCGGGTAGACATTCTCGCCGCCGGACACGATCATGTCCTTCACCCGGTCATGGATATAGAGAAAGCCGTCCTCGTCGAAATAGCCGGCATCGCCCGTGTAGAAGAATCCGCCACGTATCGCCTCTTCTGTGGCCTCAGGCCGGTTCCAGTAGCCCTTCATCACGAAGCCCGCCTTGATCGCTATCTCGCCGACCTCGCCCGTCGGCACCACATTGCCCGCAGCATCGAGGCAGCGCACCACGGCGCCCGGCCATGGCACGCCACAGCTGCGCAGCTTGCCCCAGGCCGGGTCATGCGCCTGCGGCGGCAGATAGGTGCCCGCGCCAACGGTTTCGGTCAGGCCGTACAGCTGGTTGAACCCGGCATTCATGATCCGCTTGGCATCCAGCAGCAGGCTCTCGGCAATCGGCGAGGCGCCGTAGGAGACAAGCTTGAGTGAGGAGAAATCTGTCGCGCCTACATCCTTGTGCTGCACCAGCATCATGATCACGGCCGGCACCCAGAAGGCATGTGCAATTTTGTGCTCCGGGATCAGTTTCAGGATCGCGGTCGGGTCGATCTCGCGCAGCACGACGGTCTTTGCCCCCTGCGCAGCGGCGAGGACGCCGACATTCACCCCGGCGACATGGAACAACGGCATCGCGTTCATCACGGCTTCGCCGGCGGCATAGCTCGACCAGTCGAGCATGGCGGCCTGGCGGAAGAAGGCATGGTAATTGGCATTGGTCAGCTGCACGCCCTTGGGCTTGCCGGTCGTGCCTGACGTGTACAGCTGGATGACATCGTCATCGGGCAAGGACGTCAGACCCGGCGCCGACGCAGGCTTGGAATTGCGCCAACTCGGATGATAATCCCATTCCTCACGGTCGCCGTCGATCGTGATGACGCGCATCAGGTCCGGCAGGTCGCCCCGGATCTGGTCGATGATGGAATAGAATTCCTTGCCGACAAACAGGACCCTGGCCTTGGAGTCGGCCAGGATGAACTGGATCTCGGGCGCAGCGAGGCGGGTGTTGACGCCGGTCATCACGGCCCGTGCCTTGGCGCAGCCGAACAGCATTTCGTAATAGGCGTCGGTATTCTTGGCGAGATAGGCAACCCGGTCGCCGGGCTCGACGCCATGACCGATCAGGCCGTTGGCAACCTGGTTTGACCGCGTCTCCAGTTCGCCGAAACTGGTCGACTGGCCTTCAAACCAGAATGCCGTTTCGCCGGCGCGCCGTTCGGCCTGCACGCGCGGAATATCAGCGATAAAAGGCATGGCCTGAACGTCAATCATGGTGTCCTCCGGTATTTTTCGTTTCTACCATCAACTTAAGGCTTTCTGCGTCAGAGTCAGCCAGCGAATGCGTGCAGGCGAAAGAAGTGCGCTTCAGCCCTGCTCCAACTGCCCGCCAGCCCTGCCCGGGGCTTGCAGCAGGCCAGTGTTTCCGGCACCACTGGCGCATGACTGTACAAACCCCATCGTCCGATGCCGCCCTCACCGAAACCATGCTGGATATGGGTGCTCGCGCCCGTGCCGCATCCCGCGCCCTGGGCCGCCTCGGCCCGGATGATCGCACGCGTGGCCTGAAGGCTATTGCCGTCGCCATTCGGGCTGCCGCGCCGGCCATTCTGGCGGCCAACAAGCAGGACATGGACGCGGCCCGGAAAAAGGGCCTCAGCCACGCCATGCTCGACCGCCTCGCCCTCGATGCGGCGCGTGTCGACGGCATCGCGTCCGGCGTTGATGCCATTGCTGACCTGCCCGATCCGCTTGGCCGGGAACTGGCACGCTGGCAGCAGCCGAACGGATTGGACTTTGCCCGTGTGGCCGTACCGCTGGGCGTCATCGGAATCATCTATGAAAGCCGCCCGAATGTCACCGCAGATGCGGGCACGCTCTGCCTGCGCTCTGGCAATGCCGCCATCCTGCGCTGCGGCTCGGAAAGCACGCATTCTTCGCACGCCCTCGTCGATGCCATGCGCGCGGCGCTTGAGGCGGAAGGCCTGCCTGCGGATGCGATCCAGCTTGTCGGCACCACAGACCGTGCCGCTGTCGGCCAGATGTTATCCGGCCTTGATGGGCAGGTCGATGTCATCGTGCCGCGTGGTGGCCGCAGCCTGGTCGAACGCGTCCAGAAGGATGCCCGCGTGCCTGTGATCGGGCACCTCGAAGGCCTCTGTCACATGTATGTCGATGGGGCCGCTGATCCGCAGAAGGCCGTGGACCTCGTGGTCAATGCCAAGATGCGCCGCACCGGTGTCTGCGGCTCGCTGGAAACGCTGCTGATTGATACCGCTGTGGCCGACACGTTGCTGCCAAGGATTGCGTCTGCGCTTGTCGACGCTGGCTGCGAGCTGCGCGGCGATGCGCGTGCCCGCGTGATCGTGCCTGGCATGAAGACCGCGACCGAGGACGACTGGGGTACGGAATACCTTGCGCCAATCCTGGCAATCGCCTTGGTTGATGGCCTCGACGGCGCCCTTGCGCACATTGAACACTGGTCCTCGGGCCATACGGATTCAATCGTCACCGAGGATAAGGACGTGGCCGAACGCTTCCTCGCCCGGGTCGACAGCGCCATCGTGCTGCACAATGCATCAACCCAGTTTGCCGACGGCGGCGAGTTCGGATTCGGAGCCGAGATCGGCATCGCAACCGGCCGCATCCATGCGCGTGGACCTGTCGGCGCCGAACAACTCACGATCTACAAATATGTCGTGAGAGGCACGGGGCAGACGCGTCCTTGACCCACCTGACGCTTCCGGGACCGACACTTGGCCTGCGCATCGGCCTGTTTGGCGGAAGCTTCAATCCGGCGCATTCCGGTCACCTTCACGTTGCCGAAACGGCGATGAAGCGGCTCCAGCTCGACTGGGTCTGGTGGATCGTCGCGCGCGGTAATCCGCTCAAGGCCGCACACGGCGATTTTGCCGAGCGCCTCGCCTCGGCCCGCGCGGTTGCGCAAAATCCGCGCATGATCGTCACCGACATCGAAGCCCGCCTCGGCCTGACCTATACGTCCGACACGCTGGATGCGATTGTCGCGCGCGCACCGGAGGCACACTTCGTCTGGTTGATGGGCGCAGACAATATGATCGGCTTTCATCATTGGGAAAACTGGCAGGGGATTGCCGAAATGCTGCCCATCGCTGTCATCGCGCGGCCGGGGGTGGGTCCGGGCGCGCGCAATTCGCCTTTCGCGCGGCGGTTTGCAAAGAGCCGGATTCCCTCCGCCGCCGCCCGCACCCTTGCCACCACCCCGCCACCTGCCTGGACCTACCTCACCGCCCCCCTCGACCCCTCATCCTCCACCGCCCTGCGGGCCGCCCGTTCATGACCCTCACACCCACCGATATCGACCGTCACCAACGCCATATCATGCTAAAGGAAATCGGTGGTCCGGGCGTGCAGAAACTGCGCGCGGCCTCGGTCTCCATCGTCGGGGCAGGCGCACTGGGTGGCCCCTGCGCGCTCTATCTCGCGGCAGCCGGGATCGGCCAAATCGAAATATGGGACGATGATCTGGTCGACCGCTCGAACCTGCAGCGACAGATACAATTTGGCGAGGCCGATGTTGGCCGCCCAAAGGCCGAAATCCTGGCTGCCCGCCTCCACGAGGCGCACCCTGACTCCTATATCCGTTGGCACCAGCACCGCTGGAGCGAAAGCCACCTGCTAGCGGGTGAGATACTGGTCGACGCCTCGGACAATTACCCGACACGCTACGCCGTCAACGCCATCGCGCACGCGACCCACCGCCCGATGGTGCATGGCGCCGCCGCCGGCTGGACAGGGCAGGTCAGCGTCTTTGCCTCAGGCGTGCAGGCGGACGCGCCCTGCTATCGCTGCTGGGTTCCCGAGACGCCGCCAGATGCTCAGGCTTGCGATGAAGTCGGCGTCGTCGGCGCGCTGACCGGGATTGTCGGCTCGGCCATGGCGCTGGAGGTCGTGAAGCTCGTGACCGGCGCCGGAACGCCGCTGGTCGGCCGGCTTCTGCTCATAGACGGCCTTGCAGGCACCCCAAGAACGGTCGGATTGAAAAAAGATGCAACCTGTAGGGACTGCAACTGATCTGACGCCGATTGACACGCGCCGCCGGGTCGACCCTATTGCGGCCTGAAAATGAATCAGATCCGGGGAGGGACCTATTCAATGCTGCGACGCCTGATGGCTATTTTTGTGACGGTTGCGATTATTCTGGGGGCGGGGTGGTTCGTGATGCGCCGGTCGGATATCGGCTATGACCGGCTGGAATCCATGTATGCCAATACAGACAGCCGGTTCATGCCGATGGGCGGGGACATGCGGGTCCATTACCGTGATGTCGGCCCGCGCAATGCGCCCGTCCTGGTCCTGGTGCATGGCTTCTCGGCCTCGCTGCACACGTGGGAGCCCTGGGTCCAGGGACTGCGCAAGGACTATCGCGTCGTCTCGCTCGACCTGCCGGGCCACGGCCTGTCGCGTTGCCTCGATGTCTCGGAGACGGGCATCCCCCAATTCGTCGACACGATTGATCGTGTGACGCGGGAACTCGGCATTGAACATTTCACGCTCGCCGGCAGCTCGATGGGCGGCCACACCGCCTGGAACTATGCGCTGGCCCACCCGGACAGGCTCGACGGCCTGGTCCTGGTCGATGCGTCCGGCTGGCCCAAATCCGGGGACGAGGCTCAATCAACACCGCTAGTCTTCAAACTGCTGGCCAATCCGCTGGCGCGTAGCGTCATGAAGGATCTCGACATGACGGGCATGATCCGGGGCGGGCTCGAGGACAGTTTCGTCAACCAGTCGCTGGTGACGGAAGAGATGGTCCAGCGCTATGCCGCGCTCGGACGGGCCCCCTGCCATCGCGACGCGATTCTCAACCTGATGACAGACCGGAACGGGAGAGCCGAAGCGAATGCCGGGACGCTCGCAGCGATTGCGGTGCCGACTCTGATCCTGCAAGGCGAGCAAGACAATCTCGTCCCCGCCTCGCATGGCGAGAAGTTCAATGCCGCGATCTCGGGCTCGGTGTTGAAGCTGTATCCGAATGTCGGCCACGTGCCGCAGGAAGAAGTTCCCGCCCAGTCGCTTGCCGACCTCAGGGACTTCCTGTCGACGCAGGTCTATGTCGCGTCGGAAGACGTGGCGCCGACCGAGGAAGCGGTCGACTAGCGAACGCGCCGGCGATCAGGAAACGCGTTCAACCATCATGTGCTTGATCTTCGCGATGGCCTTGGCCGGGTTCAGGCCTTTCGGGCAGACCTGCGCGCAGTTCATGATCGTGTGGCAGCGATACAACTTGAACGGGTCTTCCAGGTCGTCAAGCCGCTCGCCGGTGGCTTCGTCGCGGCTGTCGATCAGCCAGCGATAGGCCTGCAGCAGGGCGGCAGGGCCGAGATACTTGTCGCCATTCCACCAATAGGACGGGCACGAGGTCGAGCAGCAAGCGCACAGGATGCACTCGTAAAGCCCGTCGAGTTCGTTGCGGTCCTCTTCCGACTGCTTCCATTCCTTCTCGGGACTGGGCGTGACGGTCTTCAGGAAGGGCTGCACATAGGCGTGCTGGGCATAGAAGTTCGTCAGGTCCGGGATCAGGTCCTTGACCACGGGCAGGTGGGGCAGGGGCGAGATCGAGATGACGCCGCCGGGCAGTTCGTCAAAGCCCTTGGTGCAGGCGATCGTGTTGCTGCCGGCAATGTTCATGGCGCATGATCCGCACACGCCTTCACGGCATGAGCGGCGAAACGCGAGCGTCGGATCCACATTGTTCTTGATGTAGAGCAGGACGTCCAGGATCATCGTCCCGGCCCTGTCCATGTCGACCCAATACAGGTCCCAGCGCGGATTGCCGCCTTCTTCCGGGCTGTAGCGATAGATGCGGAACTGGCGCAGGTTCGTGGCGCCCTGCGGCTTCGGCCAGGTCTTGCCCTTGCCGACTCTGGAGTTCTTCGGAAGCGTTAGCTGGACCATGTGTAAACTCCTAGTAAACCCGTGCTTTTGGTTCGATATAGGCAATCTCGTTCGACATCGTGTAATCGTGCACACCGCGATAATCGATTGTTACCTTGCCGGCGTCGGAGAGCCAGGCGAGCGTGTGCTTCATCCATTTCGCGTCATTGCGCTCGGAGAAGTCCTCGCGCGCATGCGCGCCGCGGCTTTCTTCGCGATTGGCCGCTGAATTCACCGTGACGGCGGCCTGCGCGATCAGATTGTCGAATTCGAGCGCTTCGAGAAGGTCTGTATTCCAGACCAGGCCGCGATCCTTCACGTCTAGGCCCGGCAGCTTCTTGTAGACCTCGTCGATAGCCTCGACGCCTTCACGCAGCACGTCGCCGGTGCGGAACACCGCGCAATTGCCCTGCATCGCTTTCTGCATTTCAAGGCGCAGCTTGGCGACGGGCTGGTCGCCGGTTGCGTTGCGCATCCTGTCGAAGCGGGCGAGGTGGCTGTCAGTTGCGCCCTTGGGAAGCGACGGCTGCGTTGCGCCGGCGTCCGTGGTGGCGCCGCAGCGCAGGCCTGCCGCGCGGCCAAACACGACAAGGTCGATCAGCGAGTTGGAGCCGAGGCGGTTGGCGCCGTGAACCGACACGCAGGCCGCTTCGCCGACGGCCATCAGGCCGGATACAACCGAGTCGGCATCGCCATTCTTCTTAGTCAGGACTTCGCCATGATAATTGGTCGGGATACCGCCCATATTATAATGGACGGTCGGCAGGACCGGGATCGGTTCCTTGGTGACATCGACGCCGGCGAAGATGCGGGCCGTCTCGGAAATACCGGGCAGGCGTTCGGCGAGAACCGCCGCGCCAAGGTGTTCGAGGTGAAGGTAGATGTGGTCTTTTTCCGGACCCACACCACGGCCCTCGCGGATTTCTACCGTCATGGCGCGGGAGACAACGTCACGAGACGCGAGGTCTTTCGCGCTTGGCGCATAACGCTCCATGAAGCGTTCGCCTTCGGAATTGCTCAGGTAACCGCCTTCGCCGCGCGAGCCTTCGGTGATCAGGCAGCCCGAGCCGTAGATGCCGGTCGGGTGGAACTGGACGAATTCCATGTCCTGTAGCGGCAGGCCGGCGCGCAGCACCATGGCATTGCCGTCACCGGTACAGGTGTGGGCCGAGGTGCACGAGAAGAAGGCGCGGCCATAGCCGCCCGTCGCAAGGATCGTCTTCTGCGCGCGGAAACGGTGCAGCGTGCCGTCGTCAAGCTTCCAGGCGGTCACCCCGCGGCAGACGCCGTTATCGTCCATGATCAGGTCGAGCGCGATATATTCGATGAAGAATTCGGTCTCTTCGCGAACGCACTGGCCGTAGAGCGTGTGAAGCATGGCGTGACCGGTCCGGTCCGCTGCGGCGCACGTGCGCTGCACCGGGCCCTCGCCGAAGTCCCGCGTCATGCCGCCAAAGGCGCGCTGGTAGATCTTGCCTTCGTCTGTCCGGCTAAAGGGCATGCCCCAGTGCTCGAGTTCGTACACGGCAGCGGGCGCTTCGCGGCAGAGATATTCGATGGCGTCCTGGTCTCCGAGCCAGTCGGATCCCTTGACGGTGTCATACATGTGCCAGCGCCAGTTATCTTCGCCCATGTTGCCGAGCGATGCGGCGATGCCGCCCTGCGCTGCAACCGTGTGAGAGCGGGTCGGGAAAACCTTGGTGATACAGGCGGTCTTCAGGCCAGCCTGCGCGGCACCCAGCGCGGCCCGAAGGCCTGAGCCGCCCGCGCCGACAACGACGACGTCATAGGTATGGTCAATGAATTTATATTCGGTCATCTTGGTTTCTCCCGCGGCCGTCATCAGGCGCCAGCGCCAATCCAGAGTTTCAGCACAGACAGGGCCACTGTCACGAACAGGGCGATCACCGCGAAACTGTTCAGGATCAGCAGCGCCGAACGCGTGCTCGTCTTACTGATATAGTCCTCGATGACGATCTGCATACCAATCCGCATGTGATAGAACGCCGCGCCGGCCGTCAGGATCAGCAGGATGGCGTTCCACGGCTTGCCGGCCCACTCGGCGGCCCCGGCATAGCCGATCGATGACGCGTCGATCACCGAGTACAGGAACCACGGAACCAGGAAAACGAGTGCGATCGCGGTGACGCGCTGGCGGATATGGTCGGTGGTTCCGGACTTGGCTGAACCAAGGCCGCGCGTGATCTTTGCGGGGGTGATGAATTCGTTGTTTGCCATTTTGAAGACTCCTTAAAGCCAGAGAACAGCGGCCCAGATGGCCACCGATCCCAGAACGGCAAAGACATAGAGAAAGACGGAGACGGTGCTGGCCGTCTTTGGCTCGAACCCGGCATGCGGGCCGTCCCAGAGGAGGAAGCGTATCCCGCCCGCGGCGTGGAAAAGCACCGCCACGGTCCAGACAAACAGGATGATTTGGGCCGGGAGACAGGAAATCACCGCCTCGGCCTGCGCGTAGGTCTCAGGTCCGGTCGCAAGTGCAATCAGCCAGGCCGCGATCAGGAATGTTCCGAAATAGAGGCCCATGCCGGTAATACGGTGCGTGATCGACGCGAACATGGTTGCGTGGGGTCGCCAAATTTGCAGGTGGGGCGACAGGGGGCGGGAATCGGCCCGGTTGGTGCCTGACATGAAAGCTTACCTCACCTGTAATGAAATGCTTGGCTTCGCGTTCTAGGCGCCTCTATGGTCCTGTCAACGTGGAGGGCCGTAGGAGCGACAAAATGAAACCGCTGATTTTTGGTCTAGGCCTGCTGGTGATGTCGCTTGGGGCTCATGCAGAGACTGCGCCGGACCCGATGGATGCGCTCGTCGCCGAATATGAAACCTATGTTCGCGCGGTCAATCCTGACCAGGCGGCACACGACGATGGCACCGCAGCGCGCCAGTGGCGCGACGTCAGCCCGGATGCGGTAGCGGCCCAGGCTACCACGGCGCAGGACATTTTGCAGCGAATCGAGTCGGCCGAGACCTCGCGCGCGGTCGACAAGGCGATACTCCAACGGCTCCTGCGATCAGACCTCGATGATGCGCAATATGACGCGGCACGCATCCCGTTCACCGGCGACTGGGGCTTTCAGGCCGAGCCGATCTTTGCGGCAATGCAGACCAAGCTCGACTCGCAGGAAGATGCCGAAGCCTGGATCGCCCGGCTTAATGACGTTCCCCGCTATTTCGCCGAGAATATCGAAAATATGCGCCGGGGCATCGCAACCGGCTGGACGGCAAATGCCGATCCGCTCGGTACGATGACCGACCAGATTCGCGAGCAGATCGTGACGGATCCGGCAGACAGCAGCCTGTTCACGCCATTCGCCAGCCTGCCGGCGGACCTGGACCCCGAGACGGCTGAGCGTCTTCGCGCGGACGGACTTGGGGCGGTTTTCCATGCCGTAAAGGCCTACCAGGACACGTTGCGCTTCATCGTCACGGAATATGCGCCGCGTGCGCGGCCGGGCGCGGGCATTGCTGCGCTGCCGGGCGGCAGGGAAATCTATACGGCGCTGGTCGAGCACCACACCGCCGGTGCGGGCTATACGCCGGTCGAGATCCATGAACTTGGCCATCGCGAAGTCTCGCGTATCCGGGCCGAAATGGAAGACATCATTGCGGAGATCGGCTTCGACGGCAGCTTTGCCGACTTCCTCGCCTTCCTGCGCTCCGACCCGCAATTCTATGCCAGGTCTGACAAGGACCTGATGACAAAAGCCAAGGCAGTTGCCGCGCGGATGGATGCGATGCTGACGGACTATTTCGGCCGCCTGCCCAAACTTGCCTATGATGTTGAGCCTGTGCCGGATGCCATCGCGCCGGGTTACACGTCGGCCCGCTATGTCGAGGGCGATCCGGCCGAAGGGCGCCACGGCATCTATTGGGTCAACACATACGCCCTTGAACAACGACCGCTGTACGAGCTTCCGGCCCTGACGGCCCATGAGGCCGTCCCCGGCCACCACCTTCAGATCGCACTCGCACAGGAAATGAGCGACCAGCCGAAATTCCGCCAGGACTATTACGCCACCGCCTTCGGTGAGGGCTGGGGCCTGTATTCCGAGCACCTTGCCGGTGAGGCAGGCATGTATGAGACGCCCTATGAGCGCTTTGGCGGCCTGTCGATGGAGATGTGGCGGGCCTGCCGCCTTGTCGCGGATACGGGCCTGCACTGGTATGGCTGGACGCGGGAAGAGGCCGAGGCCTGTTTCAAGGACAATAGCGCGCTCGCCCCGCTCAATATCGAGATCGAAGTGACGCGCTATATCGGCTGGCCGGGCCAGGCGGTCGCCTACAAGATGGGCGAGCTGAAAATCCGCCAATTGCGGGCCGAGGCTAAAGAGGCACTGGGCGAGCAATTCGACATCAGGGCGTTCCATGACGCCGTGCTGGAGGAAGGCGCCGTGCCGCTTGATGTGCTCGATGCGCATATCAAGGCCTGGGTTGCCGGGCAGCTGCCAGAGGCGCCGCCCGCTCCATGAAACTGACGATCGTTGAGACCGGCCTCGTTCCGGAGCCTATCCGGACAGCGTTCGTGGATTATCCGGGCATGTTTCGTGCACTTATTCGTGCATCCGATCCGGCCATGGATTTTGAAACCGTATCCATGATCAAGGGCGAGACGTTGCCGGATCCGGCCTCGCTGGAGGCCATCCTGATCACCGGTTCGCCAGCTGGCGTCTATGATAACGATCCGTGGATCGGCCCCCTGATGGACTTCGCCCGCGCAGCCGCTGCTGCAGCTGTGCCGCAGGTCGGTATCTGTTTCGGGCACCAGCTCCTCGCCGAAGCGCTGGGTGGCAAGGTGATCAAATCCCCCAAGGGCTGGGGTGTCGGGCGTCACACCTATGACGTGCGGGCCTGTCCCGGCCTTGTCGCAAAAAATTGTCCAAAAACAATCTCTGTCGCGGTCAGCCATCAGGACCAGGTTGTCACCCTGCCGACGGGCGCCGAGGTGATCGCGCGGTCGGACTTTACGCCCTATGCGGGGCTCCATTATGCGAATGGTCCCGCTATCAGTTTCCAGTGCCATCCGGAGTTCGACGATCCCTATTCTGCAGCGCTCTATACAGCACGCGAGGACCGTCTCGGCCCTGCCGCAGCGCAGGCCGTCGCGTCCCTCGCCGCCCCGGGCGACAATGCCCTTGTGGGCGAATGGATTGCCGACTTCCTGAAAAGCCATGCCCGCTGAGCGATTTGGTGATTAACATGTCGCCTCTGGTGCGAAACCTGCATCCTGTTGCCAGAAACGCCAGACTTGTGTTGAACACCTGCTGAAACCCGGAGACAGCCTGCCATGATGCCGAAGCCGCTCGCCCATATTGACGACAATACGCTGGAATTCGAGATCCTGCCCCTGGTGAAGCCAACAGGCTTTCGCGAATACGATGCGCGCTGGTGGTTTAATGGCATTGGCCACGCAAAGGCTCCGGAACTGAACTATACTGGCGTCCAGGCCCTCGGCCTCGGCATGGCGACCCTGTTCCATGAGATGGGCGTGACGCTGAAAGTCGTGACCGGACACGATTTCCGCTCAATCAGCCAGCCGATCAAGAATGCGCTGATCCTGGGCATGGTGCAGGGGGGCTGCGAAGTGCTGGACGTTGGCCTCGCGCTCTCGCCAATGGTCTACTGGAGCCAGTTCGAGCTGGATGCCGCCTGCTGCGCCATGGTCACCGCGAGCCATAACGAGAATGGCTGGACCGGCGTGAAGATGGGCGCAGACCGTCCGCTGACTTTCGGGCCGGTCGAGATGGGCCGCCTCAAGGAAATCGTCATGGGCGGCCATTTCACCCCGCGTGCCGGCGGGGCGCACTATCGCGTTGACGGTATGCGCGAGAAATATATCGCCTCGGTGGCTGACGGCGTGAAACTGTCGCGTCCGATAAAGGTGATCGCGGCCTGCGGCAACGGTACGGCGGGCGCCTTTGCGCCGGACGCCCTGCGGGCGATGGGCGCTGAAGTGATCGAGATGGACTGCAATCTCGACAACACGTTCCCGAAATACAACCCGAACCCCGAAGACGCCGAAATGCTGCACGAAATGTCGAAAGCCGTGAAGGAACTCGGCGCCGATGTCGTGCTCGGCTTTGATGGCGACGGCGACCGCTGCGGCGTCGTCGACAATACGGGCGAGGAAATCTATGCCGACAAGATTGGCCTGATGCTGGCCCGCGACCTGTCGAAAAACTACAAGAACGCGACCTTCGTCGTCGATGTGAAGTCCACGGGCCTCTACAAGACCGATCCGATCCTCAAGGAAAACGGTGCGACGGTCGATTATTACAAGACCGGCCACTCCTACATCAAGCGCCGCACCAATGAACTCGGCGCGCTGGCCGGCTTCGAGAAGTCCGGCCACTTCTTCTTCCGTCCGCCCATCGGGCTTGGCTATGACTGCGCCCTGACGGCCGCAAAGGCGATCCTCGAAATGCTCGATCGCAACCCCGGAAAGACCATGGCCGACCTCCGAGACGAACTCGGCGTCGCCTTTACATCGCTGACCATGTCGCCGCATTGCGGAGATGAAGTGAAGTATGACGTGGTCGACAAGATGGTCGCCGAATACAAGGCCCTCAACGGCACTGAAATTCTCGGTCGCAAAGTGATCGACGTGAACACTGTCAACGGCGCGCGTGTGACGCTGGACGATGGCAGCTGGGTGCTTGTGCGCGCTTCGTCGAACAAGCCCGAACTGGTCGTGGTTGTCGAATCCATGGCGAGCAATGACGACATGCGCGATCTCTTCCACAAGGAAGTCAAACCCCGCCTCGGCAAGCATACCGAAGTCGGAGCCTACAACCAGGAGATCTGAGACGCATGTCGCTCAATCCGAACTATGCAGCCGTATCCGGTCGCCAGCAGGTCACCGACCGATGGGCCCTGACCCTGCCGGGTCGGTTCAATCGACGCGAAGAGGATGCCGGTCTCTGTTTCTGGCGTCCGGGCCTGACGATGTGGCTGACGGCGTATGGCGCCGAAGACGGCATGTCGGTCGACGACCGGATGCAGCGCGATCGCGCGAACGCATCGGCAGCGGCGACGGACATTTCCGAAAGCGTCGAAGGCGGCGTCAGCCGTCTTGCCTATCGTCTCTCGGAGACCCGCGCCGACAGCGTGATTGTGAACGGGCTCTACAGTTTCGCCCATGGCAGCGACGGCCAAGCGATGTTGGCCGCCTATTTCGACGATGATTCCGAACTGGAAACGGCACGTCTTGTGTCTGCTTCCCTATCCTATATCGCTTGACGGCGCCGCAGATCTGGCACGCTGACTTGACCTGGTGGCACAAAAATCGCACCCGTCGCCCGATTGGCGTCAGGGGCTTTCGAAAAGGACTATTCCATGCGCGTTGCGATGATCGGCACTGGCTATGTTGGACTGGTATCGGGAGCCTGCTTTGCAGACTTCGGTCATGTCGTGACCTGCGTTGACAAGGACGCCTCGAAAATCGAGCGCCTGAAAAATGGCATCATGCCGATTTTCGAACCGGGCCTCGACGCGCTGGTCGCGAGCAATGTCGAGGAAGAGCGCCTGTTCTTCACCACCGATGCCGCTGACGCGATCAAGGACGCCGACGCCGTTTTCATCGCGGTTGGCACGCCCTCGCGGCGCGGTGACGGCCACGCAGACCTGTCCTATGTCTACGCCGCCGCCAAGGAGATTGCCGGATTGATGGATGGCTTTACGGTCATCGTGACCAAGTCGACGGTTCCGGTCGGTACAGGCGATGAAGTCGAACAGATCATGCGCGATGCCAGCCCTGATGGCGACTTTGCGGTCGTGTCCAACCCGGAATTCCTGCGCGAGGGCGCTGCGATCAAGGATTTCAAGATTCCGGACCGTATTGTCGTCGGTACGGAAGACGAGCGCGCCCGCCAGCTGATGCGCGAACTCTACCGCCCGCTATTCCTCAACGAAACGCCCATCCTGTTTACAGACCGGCGCACGTCGGAGCTGATCAAGTATGCGGCGAACGCCTTCCTCGCAGTCAAGATCACCTTCATCAACGAGATGGCAGACCTGTGTGAGAAGGTGGGGGCGAATGTGCAGGAAGTCTCTCGTGGAATAGGGCTGGATAACCGGATCGGTCGCAAGTTCCTGAATGCCGGACCGGGCTATGGCGGCAGCTGTTTCCCGAAAGATACGCTGGCCCTGACCAAGACGGCAAACGATGCTGGCGCGCCAGTGCGGATCATCGATACGGTCGTTGAAGTCAACGCCGCGCGCAAAAAGGCCATGGCCGACAAGATCATCCGCGCCATGGGCGGCGATGTGACAGGCAAGACGATCGGTGTGCTGGGCCTCGCATTCAAACAGAATACCGACGACATGCGCGATGCGCCGAGCCTCGACATCCTGCCGGCCCTGATTGCGGCCGGCGCCAAGATTCGCGCCTACGATCCCGAAGCCATGACAGAGGCGGCGCACCTGCTCGACGGCGTCCAATTCGCCACGGGCCCATATGAGGCGATCAAGGGTGCCGACGCGATGGTGATCATTACAGAATGGGACCAGTTCCGCGCGCTTGATTTCGACCGGGTAAAGGCTGCGCTCAATAGCAATATCGTGATAGACTTGCGCAATATCTATTCGCCCGAAGACATGGCGGCCCACGGGTTTGCCTATACGTCCATTGGGCGGCCATAGTTTTTCCAAACCCCTTCAAGACCGGATCCCAGACATGAAATTCTTCGTCGACACCGCAGACACCAAGGATATTGCCGAACTCGCCGCAACCGGCCTGATCGATGGTGTCACGACCAATCCCTCCCTGATCGCAAAATCCGGTCGCCCTTTTGCGGAAGTGATCAAGGAGATTTGTGGCCTGACAGATGGTCCGGTCAGCGCCGAAGTCGTCGCGACAGATGTCGAAGGCATGTTGCGCGAAGGGCGCAAGCTCGCCAAGATCGCCGAGAACGTGGCCGTGAAGCTGCCGCTGACCTGGGACGGGCTCAAGGCCTGTCGCACCTTGTCGGACGAAGGGACAGCGGTGAATGTGACGCTCTGCTTCTCGGCAAACCAGGCATTGCTCGCCGCCAAAGCGGGCGCGGCATTCATCTCGCCATTCATCGGACGCCTCGACGATATCAATGTCGATGGCATGGAACTGATCAGCGATATTCGCCAGATTTATGACAACTATCTTTTCGATACCGAGATCCTGGCTGCGTCGATCCGCACGCCGAACCACGTCAAACTGTCGGCCCTGGCCGGCGCTGACGTTGCAACCATGCCGCCAAGCGTGATCAAGAGCCTGGTCAACCATCCGCTGACGGACAAGGGTCTTGAAACCTTCCTTGCCGACGCGAAGAAGGCGGACATCAAGGTCTGACGCGTCCCATGAAAAAGGCCGAAGGCCCCGAGGGCCGGGTCCTCATCATCGCCGGGTCGGACTCAGGCGGCGGTGCCGGCATTCAGGCGGACATCAAGACGGTAACGATGCTGGGTGGTTACGCCATGACAGCCATTACCGCGATCACCGTACAGGATACCAAAGGTGTGCACAGCGTTTGGCCGGTGCCTGTGGACGCTGTCATCGGGCAGATTCAGGTGACGCTGGCCGATATTGGCGCCGATGTGATCAAGACAGGCATGTTGGGCTCGGCGGCGCTGGTCGAGGCGATTGCCGAGTGCCTGGCAGAGGCGGCGTCAATGGCGCCGCGCGTGATCGATCCGGTCATGGTTGCGACATCTGGCGATCGGCTGGTTGATGCCAAGGCGGTTGAGGCGATCCGGTCCGAACTGGTGCCGCGCGCGCGTCTCGTCACGCCGAATGCGCCCGAGGCGGAAGTGCTGACAGGGAAGGTCGTCGAGACGGTGGACGGTCAGCGCCGGGCCGCTGAGCGCCTGTTGGAACTCGGCGCGCACGGCGCGCTGGTAAAGGGCGGGCACATTGGGGGCAACAAGATCACGGACGTGCTGCAGACAACAACGGGGGAGTGGATATTCGAAAGTCCCCGCATCGTGACGATGTCGACACACGGCACGGGCTGCACCCTCGCGTCGGCGATTGCCGCCCACCTGGCGCAAGGTGCAAGCGTCCCTGACGCAGTGGAGCGTGGCCGCGATTATTTGATCGGCGCAATTCGTTCAGCCAAGGGGTTCGGCAAGGGCCATGGCCCCGTCAATCATGGCTGGTCGTTGGACAGCGAATGAAGTGCACCATTGAAGAAAGAGCGTGCCAGGGGTGTGACCAAGGCATTTGACCGTGAGAGTCGGGAAGGCGGGCCAACCTCTGTCATCCAATGATGCGCTCCAAGAATAGCGCGTCAGGCGATGAACGGAGGCCGAACGTGCCGAGAAGCGATAGAAAAGCTGAATGCCCCGTTATTAATTCTGGTTTTTCCCGGACGCGGGACTGTGCGAGAGAGAGTGATCGCCAACGGAGATCACCCGATGCCTGCGCTGCCATTCTACCAGGTCGACGCCTTTGCTTCCCGCGCCTTCGAGGGAAACCAGGCCTGCATCATGCCGCTCGAGTCCTTTCTCACTGACGATGTCATGTTGGCGATTGCCGCGGAAAACAATGTGGCCGAGACGGCCTATATCGTTCGCACGAGCGAAACGAGTTGGAACCTGCGCTGGTTCACTCCGGCCGTTGAAGTGCCGCTGTGCGGCCATGCGACACTCGCTGCCGCCCATATTCTGTTCACGCACGAAGGCTTTACCGGAGACGCTATTGCCTTCGATACTGTCAAATCCGGTCGCTTGACGGTGCGCAAGCTGGAGGATGGGCGCCTGGAGATGGATTTCCCCTCGGCCCCTGTGAACGAAATCGTGGTGACCGATGACGTGGCCGTCGCGCTTGGCGCAAGGCCTGTCCAGGCCTGGGGCGGCATGTTCTATGCGGCCATGTTCGAGACGCCCGAGGCGGTCCGCGCGCTGGTGCCTGATCTCAAGGCGCTGAAGTCCCTCGGCGCGCCGGGTGGCGATTGGGATCGTGGCAATTTCGGCTGTTTTGCGCCGGGTGGCGATGGCGTCGACGTCACGAGCCGCTTTTTCGCGCCGGGTAGCGGCATCGACGAGGATCCGGCCACGGGTAGCTGGCACACGATGCTGGCGCGTGTCATGTCCGAACGATTCGGCAAGGATGGGCTTGGCTGCTTCCAGGCCTATCCGGGGCGGGGCGCGCGTATCGATACCGTATTAGGAGGCGGCCGCGTGAAGCTCATCGGGCGCGCGGTCACCACGATCGAGGGCCGGTTCTTCCTTTAGCCTCAGTCGGCAATGCCACCCGGGCGCGCCAGTGCCCGCCCACCCGGCAGACGCAAGAGTTGCACCTCTGCCTTGTTGAGCATCTCGCGAAGCCAGGCGCCAATGACGGGCTCTGCAATCCAGGCGATTAGCCACGCAAGCGCGATGACTGCCGCAGGCGCAAATACCAAGGCCACATAAGGCCTCATGCCAGCCTGGATGAGGATATGCATCAAGCCCGCGCCAACCACATTGTGGACAAGATACAGCGGGTAGGTTGCCTGCCCGAGTTTGCGGGTCAGGGCGCACGTCCGCAACGAGCTTGGGCGGAACGCGCCCGGCCAACGGGTGAACGTGAACATGAAGGCGAGAATGACCAACCAGACAATCATCGGCTCTTCAATCGAGAATCCTGAAGCGGCGGGTGCCTCGACCAACTGGAGCGACTCGGCTCGCAGGCCGATGCCGATCAACGCCACCCCGATCGCCGTCCCGAGGCCGATATAGTCCGGGATCAGATTACGCCGGCCACTGGATTTCCACATCCAGATTCCGATCGCGAAAAGGGGGCCGTGTTGCAGTAAAAGGACATCGGAATGGAGCCATACCCATCCGGAATCCGGCAGCACCCCAAAGCTGATTGCACCAAGATAAGCGCCGCTGAGCAGCGTCAAAACCCAAGCGTACAGAGTGAGGTGCTTGAATTGCTGGAAAACCAGCAAAAGGAAGATTGTGGCGTAGAAGCAGACTTCGACGGCCAGCGACCAGTACACACCGTCGATCCAGTTTGGCAGGGGCCAGAGTGCCATGGCGTGGAAATAGGGGCCCATGAGTTCCGACGGCGGACGGTGCGCGATGGCGAGCCACGCAATCAGCGTGATCGTCGCGCAAATCCATGCGGCAGGGTACAAGCGTAGCGCCCGGCTTTTAAGGAAGGAGATCGGCGACGCCCCATTGGCTGAATTCGCAATCACGAAACCGGATATCACGAAGAAGACGTTTACGCCGATCCAGCCGAACCAGGTGACCGATGCCAGTTTCGGTAGGGCATCGACGTGCGCAAAGATACGTGACGTTGAAGAGGTTTCCGAGGCCCAGGAATAGAAGCCGAGATGGAACAGGGCGACGGAAAGCGCTGCCACAAAGCGAATGGCATCTAGCGGGTAGTGGTGGGTGCGATCCTTCCCCTCAGGTCTCCGGCACCTTCGGAACACGCGTCGAAGGCTGCGTCCGAATGTTAGGACCCGGAATTAACCAAATACAAGAATGTTCGCGTGTCGGGAGTCTTCTCCCGGTCTCCTCGGTGCGGTTTGCGGAGATCGCCAAAGCCGGATAATACTCGAACTTGCCGACGTCGGCATCTCTATTGGATTGTTTTACATGAAAATTCGTCAGGGAATGCGTGCGTGGCAACAGGCCGGAATATTGATTGTGTGCGCCTTGGCGATCGCGGCCTGTTCCGACGCAGCGCCGACCGACCCGGCGGTGATCGCGTGCGATAATACCAAGCTCGGCGTTGAGCGGACGATCACCGTGACGGCGGATACCGGATCGATTGAAACCCTTTTGAATGACCGGGAAGTTGTCCTCACATTTGACGACGGTCCTGACCCGAGACGCACACTGCCCGTGCTCGACCAGCTCGACCTCCAATGCACCAAGGCGACATTCTTTTTGCTGGGAGGTCAGGCGGACCGGTATCCGGACATGGTTCGCGAGATCGCCAAGCGGGGTCATTCACTGGGCGGACATTCCTGGTCGCATGCCAACCTGACAACACTGACGGCTGACGCGGCGCATGACGAGGTATCCATGGGCATGGATGCGGTTAACGCTGCTCTCGCCGAAACAGGTGCGAAGGCGATCATGTTCCGATTTCCCTTCGTTGCGACGAATGCTGAACTGTCCGCCGATGTGCGCGAAATGGGATTGCTTGAAGTTGGCGTCACAGCAGACGGAGCCGATTGGACCAAAAACCGCCCGGAGGCCTCCGTGGACATGATCCTCCAAAAGCTGGACTTGGCCGGCAGGAAAGGGGTCATTCTTCTCCACGACCCGTTCGATAAATCGGATGAGCGGGTCAACCTGTTGCTGTCCCGGCTGAAACGGGATGGATACAGGATTGTGGCGCTCGGCTCGGCAGAAACCGGCCAGTAACCATTCCCACCCCATGGCATGATATGTGCAACCGGAACCGGGAATCCGGCGCCATGCCCGGTCGCGACTTTTCGCCCTGCAGCCATAGGGGAGGGCTTCTTTTTGTCGGAACGCGGAAATCTCGCGCAGGTGCGCGTTGCGTTAGTGCCGACATTGCTGATGTCGGTCACGTTTGCGTTGGTCGCCAGCGGATTCTGACTGTTTCTGCGCCATCAGGCGCCCGTGCCCGACATGAATGTGCTGAGCCCCAAACTGGCAGCCTACCACGTACATGCCGACGCATACGATACGGTGTTCATCGGCACCTCCCGCACGTTCTACCATATCGTGCCTGATGAAGTGGAAGCTGCAGTGGAATCCGCGGGTTGCCCGCGCCCCAGCGTTTTCAATTTCGGCGTCTTCGGCCTGACCGGCGCTGAGCAGGACTGGCTTGTCGATCAGGTGCTCGACGCAGGCGAAGGCACGCTTCGCACGGTCGTCATTGAGGACCCGCTTCCAGGGGCCCGGGCCCTCGACAATGCCACGAACGAACGCGCGCGGTTTTTCCATGGACCGGCCGAATACGGGCCGACGGTAAAAAGCATTACCTCCTTTCCAGAGTCCGCCCCGAAGAAGATATTCAGGCTCGGCATTTTCGGCGCCGGCGCCGCTTATGATCTTTCGGGTGTCGGGCGCGCTGCGGCGCTGTTCTTCCCGGCCCCGGAAAAGCCGGACCTGTTCAAGCTCGACATGGGGTTCGACGGGTTCGAGATCCTTGGGTCCCATCCGACGCCGGACATTGATGCGCGCAGGCAGGACTTCCTTGATCATCCTGCCAAGTTCGATGCCGCAATGGCGCGCTATGGCGCGGCGAGCGACGAGAAAGTTGCCGCTCGCGCGGTCTATCTAGAAGACCGCTTGCGGCGCATCCGGTCGCTCGGGATCAATTCAGCGTTGTTCATTTCTCCGGACCCTGAAGAACTGGACCGCACGCCGCGTGTCGGCGTGGAGCTTGCGCGCATCGCCCCAGACCTGCCGGTGTTGAATTTCAATCGGCCTGACGCCTATCCGGACCTTTTTGAACGCGGCCTGTGGTTTGATCACAGCCATTATGGCGAATTCGGCGCCCGGGCGCTCAGCCGAGTCTTGGGCGCTGAATTGTGCAGCGAACTGAAACGGTCCGATGCGGGAGCGCAGCATGCTATTCGTTGAGCCGCGCTTTTTCCTGTTCTTCGGTATCGTATTCGCGCTGTCCTGGGCGCTGCGCAGCAATCTCTGGCGCAAGCGGGTTCTGACGCTTGCGTCCTATGTCTTCTATGGCGCGTGGGATTGGCGCTTTCTCGGCCTGATCCTTTTAATTACGGTGATCAGCTATCTCGTCGGCGTGGCAGCAAACCGCTATCCACCGGGGGACAGGATCCGAAAACTTGCGCTGGCTGCTGGGATCACGGCGTCGCTCAGCGTGCTTGGTGTGTTCAAGTATTTCAACTTCTTTGCCGACAGCTTTGTCGATTTTGCCGGCCTCATGGGTTTCAGCGCCGGGTCCGTGACGCTGAACCTGGTCCTGCCGGTCGGCATCAGTTTCTATACGTTCCAGGCCATTTCCTACATGGTCGACACGCACCGCGGCGATATCGGCGCGCGGCGCTCGTTTCTGGATGTCGCCTTCTACATCGCCTTCTTTCCGCAACTCGTCGCAGGCCCGATCGTGCGGGCCTCCGAATTTATTCCGCAAATGGATACGGCGCGCAAATGGGCGGATGTCAGCGTCAGGGCGTGCCTCACACTGTTCCTGATTGGTTTCATCAAGAAGGCCTGCATCTCAGATAATATCGCGCAATATGTCGACGTCATCTTCGCCGACCCGTCATCGTTTGCCGCCTCGCAGGTTGTCGCTGGCGTACTGCTCTACGGCATCCAGATCTATTGCGATTTCTCGGGCTACTCAGACATGGCGATCGCGTGCGCTGGCCTGCTTGGGTACAAGTTTCCGGCGAACTTCGACTCGCCCTACCTGTCGCCGGACATACAGGACTTCTGGCGCCGCTGGCATATCAGCTTGTCATCCTGGTTGCGCGACTACCTCTACATTCCGCTGGGCGGCAATCGGCGCGGCAATGCGCGGAGGGACGTCAACCTGATGACGACAATGGTGCTGGGCGGTTTGTGGCACGGCGCCTCGTTCAATTTCGTGATCTGGGGGTTTCTGCACGGCATCGCCGTGATCGTGCAACGTGGCTGGAACAACCTCGTCGCTGGCCGCGTGCCGGCAATGGGTCTCATTGGCGGCTTCATTGGTGGGGCGGTGACGTATTACTGGGTGAACCTAGCCTGGATTTTCTTCCGCGCGGCCGACCTTGGCGAAGCTCTGGCGATTTCGCGTACTTATCTGACCTGGTCGTCGCCAGGCGGCAATCTATTGCCAATCGCGGTCTGGCCACTTCTGGCGGGCCTAGGCCTGGTACACTGGCTGTCGCACCGTTTCGGCGCGCAGGAAATGATCGAGCGCCTCGGGCCGAACCGTTTTGCTGTGACATATGGCGCCATCGCAGCCATCGCCATTGCCTTCGTGCCGCTTGGCTACCGTCCCTTCATCTACTTCCAGTTCTGATGAAAACGCCCTCGGCGGGAAAGGCTTGAAATGAATAATTCTCAAACACCTGTCTTCGATGCGCCTTTGTTTGTGGTCGCATGAATTTTACTTATTGCAACAAGAAATAGAATGGCCTGTCGCGTTTCTTTCACGCGAGCCTCGCAGAGAGATCACTAGCGGTCAGTCAGGCCGCTTGATTTTCTTATGGGGTAGCATTTATGCGGTATACAGTAAGTTTTCGGGCACTCACGTGTTCGCTTGGGGTCGTAGCGCTTTCGTCGGGCATGATCGCTTTTGCCGACGACTCGGCAGAGAGTGTTTCGGTCCAGGAGACGGTTGTCGTGACTGGCTCGCGAGGCGCACCAAGGTCGGTTTTTGACAGTCTTTCCCCGATCGATGTGATCTCCGACGAGGCGATTGAAAGCACACCGTCCGGTGAGCTTGTCGAAGCGATGGCTACGCTTGTCCCATCGTTCAGTGTGCAGACGCTTCCTGCGCTCGATGGGACGATATTCGTTCGCCCAGCACGTCTGCGCAACCTATCCCCAGATCAGACCCTTGTCTTGTTGAACGGCAAGCGCATGCACCGGTCTGCCATGATGATGAACCCCAGCTATGGCTCGGCTTTCCAGGCACCGGACCTTGACCAGGTGGCCCCTTCGGCCCTCAAGTCGATCTAGGTCCTGCGGGATGGCGCAGCTGCGCAGTATGGCTCTGATGCGATCGCTGGTGTGATCAACCTCAATCTCTCCGACAGCGACGAATTCAAGGCATTTGCCCAATGGGGATCACGTTTCGCAGGTGATGGCGATGGCGTTCGCATTGGTCTGCAGGGTGGTTATCGCACCGACTATGCATTCATTACGATTTCTGGTGAAACGATCAGCTCGAATCCGACATCGCGTTCCCAGAAAAGCTCGAATGTGATAGCGTCAGAAGCAGCCTATCCAGATGTCGAATTTCCTGAGGTCGCGGTACGCTGGGGGCTTGCAGAGCGGGAGGCATTCCGTATCGCTGTAAACTCTGGTCTCGGTGTCAACGGGATCAACCTTTACGCCTTTGGCACCTATGGCAAAGGTTCGGGCTCTGGTGACTTTAACTATCGCGGACCCGCGGGCTCATATGCCAGCATATTCGACACGAATCCAGCCTTTCCAGGCTGGTCGGCGCTGGACCTGTACCCTGCGGGCTTCACCCCCATCTTCCAATCAGATGATGAGGATTCGTCGGCAGTCATTGGTGCGAAGAAGGAATTCGGCAGCGGCCTGACTCTGGATCTTTCAACGGGATATGGCAGCAGCCGCATCGACTACTCGATGCGCAATTCCATAAATGCTTCGCTTGGCCCGAACAGCCCGACCTCGTTCTATGACGGTTCCGTCGAACAGATCGAAAAGAGCGTCAATCTGGATGCCTCTTATCCAGTGTCCATCGGACTGTACGAGGCTGCGACTCTGGCGGGTGGACTGGAACACCGTTCGGAGGAGTACAGCATCATTCCCGGTGACCAAGCATCATGGGAAATTGGACCGGGCTCACCTGGCCTGCCATGCTGTTCAAACGGCTTTCCGGGCTATGCACCTGTAAATTCAGGTACATACAGCCAGGACAGCCACGCGGCCTATGCAGACCTTCTCCTGCCCTTAACGGAGTCCTTCAGCACAGACTTGGCCGTTCGATATGAAGACTTCTCCACATTTGGCGAGTCTTTCACGTACAAGCTTTCGAGCCGGTATGAGCTCACACCCTCGTTTGCGGTTCGAGGCAGTCTCGGAACAGGTTTCCGTGCGCCCACGCCTGCCCAGACCTATTCCGAAGGTATCGCGCAATTCCTGCCTTCGGCAAGCGCTACCATCACGACGGCTGGGCGGTTCAGCCCGATCGGTCTAGTGGCGCAATTGTTGAACAACAGGGACGGCGTCAATATCGAAGCGCTGAAGGCCGAAAAGTCCAGGAACTATTCTTTGGGCCTCGTCTGGAACACGGATTTCGGTCTTTCAACGACGGTTGATATCTATGAAATAGTTATCAAGGATCGGCTCAGCACCACACCATACTACGTGCTGACAGCAGATGAGAACGCGGCTCTGAGCGCCCTGAACATTCCTAATCTTCAGGCGATCTACTATGCCAACTTCCTACAGAACGACTACGATACCAAGACCAAAGGCATTGACATCGTTTCGACCTACCAGCGTGAGATGGGCGCCGGAACGGCTGCATTCTCTGCGGCCGTGAGCTATATCGATACGTCGATCACTGGCGGTTCGCGGTCAACCAATCCCTATTCCAAGCGTTTGACGGAAGATGCGCTTCCGAAAGCACGCGCCACGATCTCAGCCGACTACAATATTGGCGGTTGGGGTTTCACGACACGGGCTCGCTATTATGGAGAATGGTCCTACTGGCAGGACACGTTCCCGAACACAGCAACGCCCGGCGCCGCTTATCCGAAATACGACCCGCAGGTTTTCGGCGACATCGTCTTCTTCGATATTTCCGCAAAATATGATGTGACCGAAAAGATGTCGGTCCGCGTGGGGGCCGACAACGTCTTCGACACCTATCCGGATCGTGCGCGGTGGCAAACTTTCCGCGGGCTCGTCTATTCGCGCAACACACCCTACAGCACTGACGGCGGCTATTACTATGCGCGGGTTGATTATGCCTTCTAGGCTTTGCCAGCTTTAGCCTGGCGCAAGCGATTTGCAAGGATGGCCGGCACTGCGCAAGCGGGGTCGGCCATTTTCAATATGCAGAGGTAAAGTTGACTGTGCGGAGCGGTGCGCTTGGCCTCAGGCGCGCGTTCAAAACAAACGCGCTCGACAAGCGTGGATATTGCATTGGTACCTCTGGCCGGACTCGAACCGGCACTCTGTCACCAGAAACGGATTTTGAATCCGTCGCGTCTACCAGTTCCGCCACAGAGGCCCTTTGCAGGGAAGGCTTCTCCTGCCGCATGGCGGCATGTGCTGTCAATCGTCTCGACGCCGCTAGCAAAGATCGGTAACACGGCGTGCATGACTCCTGCTTCGATTCCCGCCCAACGCACCCTGCTGCAAACCTTGGAAGCCATGGCTGCGCTCGCTCCGGAAGACGGGTTCACGCTGCACGAAATCATGGACCAACTCGACGAGAGTGCATTCGGGGCCGGCCTCTTCTTTCTGGCGCTGCCCTGCTGCATCCCGTTCCTCTATGGTGTGCCGCAAGTCGTGTCGCTGCCGATGATGGCGCTGGCCGGCCAGATGGCCCTCGGGCGGGAGCAGCCCTGGATGCCGGAGAAGTTCGGGCATCGAAAGATCGACCGGAAAGGCCTCACGCAGATGGCGACCGGCGGGCGTAAATGGCTCGGCTGGATCGAAACCTTTGCCAAGCCGCGCCTGACCGGGATAACGGGCAAGAAGTCTGAACGGGTGATCGGCTTCTTCCTCTGCCTGTTCAGCGCCTCGATATTGGTGCCCCTGCCGATGACCAATACGGTGCCCGGTTTCGGCGTGGCGCTCGCCAGCTTCGGCCTGATGCAGAAAGATGGCCTGATGGTAATTGGCGGAATGGTCATCGGCTCCGCCTGGATCATGGGCCTTCTGACTGCTGTTGCGCTCGGCCTGAGCACGCTCACCGGATCGTGACGCTGCGCCGCATTGTGGGCGGCAGGCTAAGCGGTGTTAGTGGCGCCATGTCGAAACTGGAAATGCTCCTCAAGGACTGGACTTGGCCCGTGGCTGCGACGGTCATATCCGCGCTTATGATCGCGATCGCTCATGCGTTTGAGCAATTTGGCGGCCTTCCTCCCTGCCCATTGTGCCTGCGCCAGCGTGAGGTCTACTGGGCCCTGATCGCAATGACCCTGACAGGTCTCGCCATCTGGAAAATTTGGCCGAAGCTGCGCTTCCTCGTTGCGCTTAACGTCTTGATTGGATTGGTTTTTGGCGTTGGAGCTGTAGTGGCGGCGTATCATGCGGGGGTGGAATGGAAGATCTTTCCGCCGCCAGCTGGATGTGCTGCCGCCGCGATCATCGATCCGTTCGCCGTGAGGGATTTGAGCCAGTCTTTCCACGTGGCAGACTGCACGGCGGCACCCTTCTACATTCTCGGCCTGTCGATGGCAGGCTGGAACGGCGTCGTGTCGCTGGTCCTGTCGGCAGCCAGCTTTTTCGCTGCAGCGGCTACAGTTCGGCGCTAAAGCCCCAGGACTTTACGGGCGATGATGGTGCGCTGGATTTCGTTCGTGCCGCCATAGATGGACTGCGCGCGCCCGGCGAAATAGGACGACACGTCCTTTGCGGCATGGAGAGGCAGGCCAATATCCGACGCATTGGCACCGAAGCCCGGCTGGGCAAAGGCGGCGGCCGTGTCGAGGAAAAGCTCGGTGATCTGCTGATGGGTCTGGGTCGCCAGGATCTTGATTGTCGAGGCTTCGTTGCCCGGAGATCCGCCCGAAGAAAGCCCGGACAAAACACGAAACACCGTCATTTCGAGGCCGTCGACGGCCATTTCGGCGTCGGTCAGCTTCCGGGCGAAGGCCGGATCGTCAATCAGGCGATGATTGCCGCCAACGGGCATGGCCGTGGCCAGCTCGCGCGCATGGCGGAGCATGGCGCGCTTGCCACCGATACGGGCATAGGACGTGCGCTCGAAGCCGAGCAGGTATTGGGAATAGGTCCAGCCCTTGCCCTCTTCGCCGATCCGGTAATCTTCCGGCACTTTCACATTGTCGAACAGGACTTCGTTGAGGACATGCTTGCCATCAATCGTGATGATCGGGATGAGCGTGACGCCGGGCGCATCCATCGGGCAGCAGATGAATGTGATGCCCTCCTGTTTCTTGCCTTCATCACTGGTTCGCGCGAGGAGGAAGATCCAGTCGGCATGCTGGGCCGCTGACGTCCATATCTTGTGTCCGTTCAAAGTGTACGTTCCGTTCTCCAGAACGGCGCTGAACTGCAACGAGGCGAGATCGGAGCCGGAGCCCGGTTCGGAATAGCCCTGGGCCCAGCCGACCGAGCCGTCGCGGATGCCCGGCAGCCATTTGGCTTTCTGGTCCTCAGAGGCGAATGTGTAGAGCACCGGACCGACATAGACGACGCCCATCGGCGTGACCGTCGGAACGCCAGCGCGCTCAAGCTCTTCATCGAACACGTATTGCTCTTCAACCGACCAGCCCGGACCACCATACTCTTCAGGCCACGCGCTGGCGAGCCAGCCCTTGGCGCCAAGGGCCATTTCAGAGCGGCGGACGTCTTCGGTTTTGGGCGCTTTGCCTGCCCGGTTCTTCGCAATGATGTCTGCGGGAAACTCGGTTTCGAAGAATTGCCGCACCTTGGCACGGAAAATCTCGGTCTCAGGGCTGAAAGTCAGGTTCATTTGGGCGCTCCCTTTTCAGGGGCAAGCGTAGGGCAGGCCCGGCCCATGGCAAGGCCTGCCCCGGCGTCTGGTTTGGCCTCAGGCGGCCTTCTGCGTCTCGATCCAGGCGTCGACCTTGCGCTCGAGCAAATCGAGCGGCATGGCGCCGCCGCCGAGCACGGTGTCGTGGAAGCCACGAATGTCGAACGTGTCACCCAGTTCGGTTTCGGCCTTCGCGCGCAGTTCCTGGATCTTGATCATGCCGATCTTGTAGGCGGTCGCCTGACCCGGCATCACGATATAGCGCTGCACTTCCGACCGGGCCTGCGTTTCGGTGATCGCGGCGTTTTCGAGGAAATACACGACGGCCTGCTCTTCCGTCCAGCCTTTCGAGTGGAGGCCGGTATCGATGACGAGGCGGATCGCGCGCCAGATTTCGGAGCCGAGGCGACCGAAGTCGGAATACGGATCAGCATAAGTGCCCGGCATTTCCTTGGCGAGCCATTCGGCATAGAGGCCCCAGCCTTCGGCATAAGCGGTGAAGTTCGCCTGCGTCCGGAACTGCGGCACGCCGTTCAGTTCCTGCGCAATCGCGATCTGCATGTGGTGGCCCGGAATGCCTTCATGATAGGCGATGACTTCCAGTTCGCGCTTCGGCATGGCGGTCATGTCCGACAGGTGGGCATAGTAGATACCAGGGCGGCTGCCATCTGGCGTACCGGGGAAATAGTGCTGGGCGGCGCCGTCCTGTTCGCGGAACGCTTCAACCCGCTTCACGACAAGGTCAGCTTTCGGCAGGATACCGAAATAGTTGGGCAGTTCCGCCTTGATCCGGTCGATATCGGCTGTTGCATCGGTGATATAGGCGAGGCGGCCTTCATCGGTGTTTGGATAGTAGAAGCGCTCATCGTCCTTGCTGTCGCGCAGCATGGTGAAGAACTCATTCAGCGTGCCTTCGAACCCGACGGATGCCTTGATGGCCTCCATGTCGCCGCGGATGCGCGCGACTTCTACCAGACCCAGCTCATGGATCTGGTCAGCAGTCATGGCGGTCGTTGTCTGGGTTTTCAGACGGTAATTGTAGTAGTCCGCGCCATCGGGCTGCAGGAACACCCCGACAGGCTGGGTCGAGACCGGCGAATTTGCCATGTCTGCCGTCGCGAAAGCGATCACGTCATTATAGGCGCCGAGGAAGTCGCCCTTGAGGGCTTCTTCGGCCTCGGCAAGGAAGACGCCGGCCTGAACGTCGTCAATGCTGCCTGCGTCGACGAGCGACTGAATGTCGGACTTGATGTCGGCAAGGATGGCGCTGTCTTCGCCGTCAGTGAAAGGTGCGCCAGTGATGATTTTCTTCGACTGGTCGATCACGCCTTCATAGGCGAATTTAGGCGCATGGACGCCGCGATCGGCAGACTCCTGCGCGACGTCAATGCCTTCGCGCAATGCCCGGGCGCCTGCGCTGATCCGCTTGATATAAGCCGCCATGTCATCCGGGGTGTCGACGGCGTGGAAGCTGATCAGGAAGGTCGGCAGGAAGTTCTGGATGCCGCTCATCTGGTCGAAAACGAAACCGTTATACCGATACGCGGCGCCTTCGGCGGCCTGATCGTATTGGTACTTCCAGAGGTCATAGGACATCTTGTCGTCAGCGGAGAGCGCGTCGTAATCGAATGACGCTTCCATTTCCTCTGTCGCGGCCTTTTGCCAGGCCAGCTGTTCGTCCTGGCAGGCGAACGTCATGCAGTCGATCTCGTCATTCCTGTCCTTGCGTCCCTGAAAGGACAGTCCGATCGGGCTGAATTGCAGCTGCTCTTCATATTTCGCATCGAACCATGTGTTCAGGCGTGCGCTCAATTCTTCAGCGGTCTTCGCTGGCGCTTCGACGGCGGCAACCGTCTCGGCAGGGGTGAGGGTGTCGACGGGGACGCTTTGGCTGGCACAGGCGGAGAGGACAAAAGCGAGGGCGAAGGCAGATACTGAGCTGCGCATGACGAGGGAACTCCCAGATATTATTTTCGATTAACGATAAGGCGACGTATCGCCCTCTGCGGCGCGCTGTCAATTGGCAAGCAGGTGGATGGCGGCTAGAGGAGTGTGATGACAGACCCACGCCGTTCTCCCGACAATGCTGCCCGCAGCGATCAGAAAATCGTACGCATCGGTACGCGCGGATCTCCTCTCGCGCTGGTGCAGGCACGCCAGATTGCAGCCTCGCTTGAAGTGAGTTCCGGTGGCGCGCTGCGCGGTGAAATTGTCCCGTTCACGACCAGCGGCGACCAGTTGACGACGGAGCGCCTGATTAATGCCGGGGGCAAGGGACTTTTTACGCGTGAGCTCGATACGGCGTTGGATCGTGGCGAGGTGGATATCACCGTCCACAGCCTGAAGGACGTGCCGGTCCTCTTGCCAGACGGCCAGATATTCGCGGCCTATCCACAGCGTGAGGATCCGCGCGAAGGGTTCCTGTCGCCAAAGGCGGATCGTCTGTCAGACCTGCCGCCCGGTGCGAAGGTCGGCACGGCCTCGCTGCGGCGCGAGTCGCAGACGCTGGCACTGCGACCCGATGTCGAGATCGTGACGTTCCGGGGCAATGTGGCAACGCGAATGCGCAAGCTGGAAGAGGGTCTGGCAGACGCCACTTATCTGGCGATGGCGGGACTGACGCGGCTCGGGCTGGCGCACCTGGCGACGCCGATAGCGGCGGACGAGATGCTGCCGTCAGCGGGGCAGGGAATCATCTGCGTCGTGACGCGCGCGGATGGCCGGGCAGATGTGCGTGAGGCGCTCAGCCTGATCGATCATGCCGAGACGCGCGCTGCCGCGACAGCCGAGCGTGCCTGTCTGGCGGCCCTCGATGGCAGTTGCCGGACGCCGATTGCGGCGCACCTGTTTGACAGGGGTGAGGCCTGGCAGCTGGTCGGCGAAGTCTTGGCGCTGGACGGGCGGCAGCGCTGGCGGGCCGACGGGACGTGCCGCAAGGGGGCTAGCGAGGCGCAGCTGGTGGCGCTGGGGCGCGCCGTGGGCGCAGACATCCGCACTGCAGCAGGCGGAAAGCTGCCTGCTTTCGTGGGGGATTGGTGAGCCTTCCTGTCATTGTGACCCGGGCCGAACCCGCTGCGGCCGATACAGTCGCGCGCCTGAAAGCGGCCGGGTACGATGCGATCCTTTCCCCGGCCCTGACGCTGGAAAACCTGCCGGATGCTGCACTGGAGATGGAGGGTGTGCACCACCTGATTTTCACCAGTGCCAATGGCGCGCGCTCCTTCCTGCAGCGCCGCGCTGTGGGGGCGCAGACGGTGTGGTGTGTGGGTGAGGCGACCGCGGCAGCGGTGCGGGAGGTGGGTGGTGAGGACGTGCGGGAAGGCGATGGAAACGCCGCCGATCTCGCCGCGATGATCCTCGCCGCGCCTGAGGTGCAGACGGGTGCGCTGCTGCATATTGCGAATGCGGCGGCGGCGGGAGACCTGGTGGCTACCCTCAAAAACGCAGGACTCGATGCGCGGTTTGCCGCGCTCTACCGGACCGTGCCGGTCAAGGACCTCAGCCCCGAAGCCGTCAGCGCGCTGGATAAGGCGCCGCGTGTGGTGGTGCTGGTTCATTCCGCAAAGGGCGCGGCCGCCTTCCGCGCCGCGGCGCGGGGACGCGATCTGTCGCGGGTTGTCTTCGTCGCCATTTCGCCCGCTGCCAGCCAGCCGCTGGCCGGGTGCGGCGCCCGGGCCGTGGTCAATGCAGCCCATCCGAACGAGACGGCCCTGATGGACGCGCTGGATACAGCTGTGCTGGCCCTCTGAGGGCGACCTTTGATCGACGATGACGTATATGTCAGTGTGATTCCAAATCCCGCCTGCGAGGAGCAGACAGACAGATGAGCGACGATCCCGAGGACGACGCCCCGGTTACCTCCACCGAGCCGATCGATGCCGATTTCGAACCGGCTTTTGATGACGCGGCTGATGCGCCTGCCGACGGCGCGGACGGTTCCGGCCCGGGTTGGCTGGGTGTGGCCGTGGCGGCCCTGATCGCGGCCGGTATCGGTGGCGCCATTGGCATCATTGCGACCATGGCGATTCCGGACAAGGGCGACAGTGGCGACGTTGCGGCACTGACGGCGGAACTCGACGCGTTGAAGGCGGGCCAGGAGGCGGCCGACCTGGAGCGCAACAAGGTGATCCGGGATGCTGCCGAAATGGAGTCGCGACTGAACACGGGCCTGAATTCGGCGGCCTCCGGTAGCCCGGACCTAAGTCCCCTGCAGGCTGAACTTGATGCCCTTTCAAGGCGGCTCGATGCGGCATTGGCGGCAGACAGCGGAGACGCGCTGGCGAACCTGTCCACGCGTCTCGATGCCCTTGAGGCGGTCGATACGAGCGGCGAAGCAACAGCGGCGGAACTTGCCCGCTCGCTTGGCGCGCTATCGGAACGGGTTACGGCGCTCGAAACACGGCTCGCCAGCCTTCAGTCCGACATGCTGCGCAGCAGCGGCGACACGACTGAACTGACCAGCCTGATCGAGCGGATGCGGAACGATGAGGCGGCGGTGCGGGCGAAGGCGGAAGCGTCCGAGATCAATGCGGACGCCGCGCTGGCCCTGTCTGCGATAGAGGCGGCGTCGCGCCGGGGCGGTTCCTTCGAATCCGATTATCGCAAGCTGCGGGCCGTGATGCCGAAATCGGCGACGGTGCGGACGCTGGGAGAAGCTGCGACAAACGGCGCGCCGACCCTGGCCGAATTGCAGCAGAGCTTCGGCCCGGCAAGCGCCAAGGCGCGCGCGGCGGTGCCTGCCGAGCGGCAAGGCGCGCTGGGCTGGCTGAACAATATGTTCGGCGATGCCGTGACAGTGCGCGGCGCCGAGGGCGAGGAAGATGGCGCAACCGTGACGCTGTCGCGCGCGAAGACGGCGCTGGATGCAGGTGACCTGGAGGGCGCTGTCAGCGCGCTCGGTACCCTGTCGGGCGAACCGGCGGCGGCCATGGCTGACTGGACCGGATCGGCAAACCGGCGCATCACACTCGAAGCGGGCCTCGAAGCCCTTCGGCTGAACATGATCGATGGGGAGGGCCAGAACTGATGAACCGGATATTCCTCTTCATCGTCATTCTCGTGATCATTGTCGGCGGTGCCCTGGTCGGATTCTGGGCCGTAACGCTGCCGGGCAGTGTGGTGATCAATGACAGCCGCGGCGAGCTGGTGTCGCTGCATTCCGGTGTCGCCGCCATAGCGCTGATCGTCTTTGGCGGTCTTGTCGCGGCGGCCTGGTGGGTGATCAGCGGCCTGTTCGTGTTGCCAGGCAAGATTGGCCGCTCGCGCCAGTCGAACCGCGCCCGCAAGGCCAACATGGCGCTGGCCGAGGGCCTGCTGGCGGCCGAGGCCGGTGATTCCACGCATGCGCTGAGACTCGCCCGCAAGGCGGTGAAACATGCCGAGGACGAGCGCCTGAAACTGCTGCTGGAGGCGCGCGCCGCCGAAGCCAATGATGACTGGGCCGGCGCCGAGCGCGCCTGGGGCCAGCTGGCACGCCTGCCCGGCGGGCACCTGGCCGGCCTGCGCGGATCGGCGATGGCCGCCGCAGAGCGCGGCGACCATGCGACGGCGGAAGCGCGCGCACTGGAGGCGCTGGGCCTTAAGTCAAACGCCGACTGGCCGTTCAACTCGCTGTTCGACTTGCAGGTCGCGCGCGGGGAATGGGACAAGGCGCTCGAGACTCTGGCGATTGGCGAGAAGCGCGGCCTGATTTCGGGCGACAGCCTGAGGCGGCGCCGCGCCGTGCTGCTGACAGCGCGGGCTGTTGGCTTGCCGGAAGACCGCAAGCAGGAGGCCCAGAAGGCGCTGGCGGAAGCGATCCGCGCGGCGCCCGGCCTGCCGCCAGCGGCCTGGCATGGCGCACGCCAGCTGATGATCGACGACAAAGCGAAGGCCGCGCAAGGCGTGCTGGAGCTGGCCTGGAAGGCGCGGCCCCACCCGGCGCTGGCGCAATTGTCGCGCCGTCTGGTGCCGCAGGACAGCCGCGAGAATATTGCGGCGCGCCTGAGGGGCTTGGTCGCGGTCCTGCCGAACCACCGCGAAAGCCGCATCCTGGCGGGTGAACTGGCGATGGATGAGGGCGACTGGGTCGGCGCGGTGAAGACGCTCGCGCTGCTGGTCGAGGAGAACCCGACGGCGCGCCTGTGCCTGCTTATGGAGCGGGCGCTGAAGGGCTATGGCGATACGGACGAGGCCCAGCGCTGGGGGCGGATGGCGGCGTCTGCGTCGCGCGAGGCTGACTGGTCGGATATTGATCCCAAGGGCAACGCCTTCGATTTCGCCCAGCGCGACTGGAGCCGGCTGGTCTATGCCTTTGGCGATGTCGGCGACTTGGTGCACCCGCGCTATGAATCCTATGGCCGCGAACTGGAGGCTGGACGCGTGCTGGCGATTGCCGGGCCCGACGACGAGGACAAGGTGGCCCCGCCCAAGGCACCGACGGGCCGGCTGACGCCGCCGCTCGACTATGTCTCCGATGACGACTGACCGGCGAACGCGCAAACAGGCAAAAGCGTCTTGCGCGCGGCCGCCCGTATGGCTATTCAGGCCTGACGCTCCCTGGAGCAGGCCGCTATAGCTCAGCTGGTAGAGCATCGCATTCGTAATGCGGGGGTCAGGTGTTCAAGTCACCTTAGCGGCACCATTCCCCAATCCCATCAGGCCCCGGTTCCGCACACGCGCGGACATTCGCCTCGCAGGCCTGCCGTGCCTGCAAGCCTAGCGACGCCCTGCCGGACCTCGGGACCTTCGCGATTAAATGGATCCTGTGGTGCAGAAGAGGACTCGAACCTCCACGACCTTGCGATAACTACGACCTGAACGTAGCGCGTCTACCAATTCCGCCATCTGAGCACGGGGTAGGAAGGCGGTCGGATACGTGCCGATGCGCCGGGCGTCAACGGGGAATGCAGCGGTGCCGGCCCTGTCGCGCCATAAAATCACTATCTGCCGTGTCGGCGGGCCTGTTGGACGGCGATTCGGCCTTCGATGTGGCTGCAATCCGCCCGCTGGTTCAGGACTGGACGACGAAGAGGCCGGCGATGATCAGGCAGGCGCCGATGGCGTATTTCACGGTCAGCGGCTCTTTGAGGAAAAAGGCGGCCATCAGCGGCACCAGCACGAAGGTGAGGGCCATGAAGGAATAGGCCATCGAGAGCGGCACCATTTTCAGGACATAGACCCAGGCGAGCGTGGCGATGCCATAGAGGGCGACCGCGACGAGGAAGACCGGGCTGAACAGGATCGAGTAGAAGGGCGCGTCCGGCTTGTCGGCGAGCTCGATCCCGGTCTGCTTGAAGAGGACCTGCCCGAACGCGATGGTCATCGGCGTCAGCACGAGCAGGGCGTAGACCGGCAGCGTGAGGGCTTTCACCGCGCTCATTGGCCGTCGGCGGTCCGCTGGGCCGGCGAGCCGGACGCTGGCAGGTCCTGCCGGCGATCGACAAGCGGCGTTATGCCGGAACGGTAATGCTCTCCCCGCGACGGCGCGATCGAAAGGTAATGGATGCGCTTCTGTTCAGCCCGCCCGCGGGCAACCGAGTCGAGGACCACACCGGCAATGAAGGTCATCATCGCACCGAGCAGGAGCGTCATGGCGAGCATCCATGTCGGGATGCGGTCGACCAGGCCAGTGGCGAGGTAGTCGCGGATCACCGGTGCCATCAGGAAGACAGACGCGGCCAGGAGGAAGGTGGCGACATAGCCGAAGAACAGGAAGGGGCGCGTCTCCTTCATCAGCATGCCCATCATACGCAGGATGCGGAATCCGTCGCGGAAGGTCGAGAGTTTGCTTTCGGAGCCATCCATGCGGCGGCCATAGCTGAACTCGACTTCCGATACTGGCAGGCGCAGCATCGACGCGTGCACGGACATTTCGGTTTCGATCTCGAAGCCGGGGGACGAGGCCGGGAAGCTCTTGGCGAAACGGCGCGTGAAGGCGCGATAGCCTGAGAAGATGTCGGTGAACTCGTTGCCGAAGAGGGCCTTGTACACCGTATTGAACAGGCGGTTGCCAAACGCATGTCCGTTGCGGCCGGCGTCCTGGTGAACATTGCGGCGGGTCCCGACGACCATGTCGACCCGGTCGTCGAGGAGGGTCTGGATCATTTTCGGTGCGGCGGTCGGATCATATGTGCCGTCGCCGTCGGCCATGAGATAGATGTCGACATCAATGTCGGCGAACATCTGGCGCACGACATTGCCTTTTCCCTGGCGGCGTGACGGCACGACCGTGGCACCCGCGAAAAGTGCCTGCTGGGATGTGTCGTCGCTGGAATTATTATCATAGACAAAGATACGGGCACCCGGGAGCGCCTTGCGAAAGCCGAGCACAACGGCGGCAATCGACTTGCCCTCATTGTAGCAAGGTAGAAGTATTGCGATATTCAGGTCGCTGAAAGATATGTCGGTCACGCGTCCACCCATTGCCTCAATTTAGGCATTTCTACACGGGCGAAGGTTAAGGTCGCCTTTCAGGCACGCGACGGGGCAGGGAACGCAAGATGGACAGACCAGCCAGAACAGGAATGGCAGACTTGGTGATTGCGCTGGGGGTCGGCCTGCTGATGGTGGCGTCCCTTCTCGTGGTGAGCGCCGTGTCGGGACTGTTTTCCGCGACCAGCATGGAAGCCGACAATGCGATGCGGCTGGCCGAGATACAGGATTACCTGGGCGGCCAGAGCTGGTTCGATGTCAGCCAGGCGCGGCTCGGCCCCGATGGCGGAACGGCGATGCACTGGTCGCGGCTGGTGGACCTGCCCGTTCTGGCGATCACGTCGCTGCTGGATATCTTCCTGCCATCGGAGGCGGCATTGCATTGGGCGACCTTTGTCTGGCCGCCGATCAGCGTGTTGCTTCTGGTCTGGGCGCTTGTCACGGGCGCGCGTTTCCTTGGCGGGCGCGAGACACTTGTCTTTACCTGCATCATCGCTGCGACGATCCTGTTCCGGCACCAGAACTTCCTGAGCGGCCGTATTGACCACCATAACCTGCAGCTGGGCTTCCTGGCCCTGTCGCTTGCCTTTTCAATCGACCCGCAACGTCGGCCGACAAGTCTCGCGATCGCGGGAGCGGCGCTGGCCTCCTCGGTTGCCATTGGCGCGGAAGTCTACCCGTTCGTGGCGGTGATCTGTGCGTTCCACGCGCTCGACTGGGCCCTGGCCGGACGTGTCGCGCGGCGCGGCGCGATGGCGTTTGGCGTGAGCCTCGCGGTGATGGTGACGGTTTTCTTTGCTGCGTCGGTCGCACCGGCGAAATATGGCGCGGTCTATTGCGACGCGCTGTCGCTTGTGACCGTGAGTGCGGCCCTGCTGGGCGGTGCGGGCCTCGCGCTTGCGGCGGCGAGCCTGTCCAATGCCTCTCGTCCGTGGCGTCTGGCGGCACTGGGCATGATCGGGCTTGCCTGCGCACTGCTCCTGGCATTGCAGGCGCCGCAATGCCTTGCGAATCCGCTGGATGGGCTGCCGTCGATTGTGCGCACGCTCTGGCTGGAGAAGGTCGATGAGGCGCAGCCGCTATTTGCGGCGCGTCCGAACGCCTGGCAGGAAATCCCGTTCATGATCGGGATTTCCCTGGTCGCCGCCATCGTCTCGCTGTTGCAGACCGAGTTGGGGGTCAATCGGCGCGCCCACGTCCTGTTCCTGCTCCTGCTGATGCTGGACCTCGTGCTGACATTTCAGCAGGTGAGATTCTACGCTTTCGGGCACATTTTCGCGATCCTGCCGCTTGGGGCCTGGGTGGCGAGCCTGTTTGCCGGGAGGCCGGACGGCGGCGAGCGGAATGTGGGCTATTTGCTGGCCCTGGCCGTATCGGTGCCGCTGGTCTGGGGCGCGCCGGGGCTGTTCCTGAAATCGGGATCGGGCAGCGGTCCGGCCGTCACAGATGACGCGTGCGCAAGCCCGGACCTGCTGGCGGCGCTCGATGCGCAACCTGTGGGGCTCGTGCTTTCGGTGGCGGACGTGGCGCCGGATATCCTACGATACACGGACCAGCGGGCCCTTCACGGCCATTATCACCGCAATGCGGCCGGGATCGAAATGGCCCTTCGCATTTTCATCTCGCCGCCTGATAAGGCCGCAGACCTGATGCGCGCAGATGGGGTCGAATACGTGCTCGCGTGCCCATCACACGGCGAAATGCAGATGCTGTCCAAAGCGTACCCTGAAGGCCTGGCCGCACGCCTCGCAGCCGGGGACAAGTTGGATTTCCTGACACCCGTGGCGGGCAATGAAAGCGGCGCGGTGGTTTATGCTGTGTCCCGCTGAGGCGCGGGATCAGCCACCGAGCACATAATCGGCCTCGGCGACGTAGCGACTCGGGCCATCGCCCAGATGACTGGAATAGAGGTGGAAACTGTCTGCCCAGACGGTATCGGTGCAATAGGCGTGGCGCGTCTCGGCCCAAGCGGTCGCCTCTTGCAGCGTGGTGCCGTGCAGATAGGCGAGTGTGACGTGCGGTGTGAAATTGCGCCGGTCCGCCGGCAGGCCGAGGCGCCGGGCGGCGCGTTCGCACTGGCTGGCCAGCGAGCGGAGCTCATCGGTCTCGCGCACCCGTGCCCAGACGGCGCTCGGCTCGCGTCGGCCGAACCAGCCGATCCCCTCGAGCCGGACCTCGAGCCCGGGCGCCCTTATCTCTCCAAGCAGGTCGTCAAGGTCGCGGGCGTGCGCGTGGCCGAGGTCGCCGAAGAAGCGGAGCGTGATGTGGAAATTTCGCTCCGGGCGCCAGCTCGCGCCAGCAAGGCCCGTCTGAAGGGCCTTCAAACCCGGAGCGATGTCAGGATCGACAGGAAGGGCGGCGAACAAGCGGTACATGCGGCCAATCTGAAACAGGATTGCGGGCAAAAGAAAACCCGGCGCCACCTGGCCAGGTTCCCAATTTACACACAAATCACAACGTTTAGCTGGCGAGAACGCCGAGTTTGCCGAAATGTTCCGCCAGCAAATAGTAGAACGTCACTCGCGACTTGGTGCCGCCCTCTGGTTGCAGCTTGTCGCAGACGGCCTTGATCGCGGCGTCGAGATCGTTCTTGTTTTGGGCGAGTCCGAGCTTGCCTCGGCACCAGCGCTCACGCACCCGGTCCAGCTCCCCTGAATCTGAGCAAGCAACCATGGAACTGTCCCGGTTACGTAGCGCAATGCCAAGGTGGCCCACGATTTTCTCTGCTGCGGCCTGATTGTAGCCATTTGCATACTTCTGGATGTTTTCGGCGTAAGCCGATGCGTCTGCCATTGTATATCCCCTTAGTTTTCCCGGCGCCCCAACCGTTGGAACTACACCAGATTGGGGAAATTACCCCTTGGTTAATATGAGTCAATGCAAAACGGGAAAGTCCATTCTCTTGGATTCGGACCATAATGGATATTGTTCACTTCATTTCTGTAGTAATATTGAAGCAGAAGAACAGTATAGTTTCTCTTTGCTGAAACTATGCTGGTTCTCATGAACCGTATTCGTGCGAGCGGCGCTGCAGTGGTGATGATCCGATCAAGGCCACACGCGCGGTTCTCCTTGCAGATGACGTCGAGTTTCACCATATTCCATATTAGACTCACGTGTTTACGTGTGGATCCAAACAGAAGGGTATTAAACCTATGAACGAATTCAATCGGGCCTATACGCCAAAAACCGGCGCCGACTCGATGGACACGTCTGTCAATGAAGGGCTTCGGGCCTTCATGCTCGGCGTTTACAACAAGATGGCGCTCGGACTGCTGCTGACGGCAGGTCTCGCCTACGCCTTCGGGGCAATGGTTCCGGAGAACGTGACGCTGACCTTGCTGACCGGACCGATCGGTATGGTCATCATGTTCGCGCCGCTGGCCATCCTGCTCCTGTCCGGCTTCGTCATGAAGAACCCGTCGCCCCTGGCGGCAAACCTCGTCTACTGGTCGGTCGTGTCGCTGATCGGTATCGGCATGGGCGCCATCGTCTATGTCTATGCGCGCCAGCCCGACGGCATGATGATGGTCTCGAAGGCGTTCCTTACGACGGCGATCTCCTTTGGCGGCCTGTCGCTCTACGGCTATACGACCAAACGCGACCTGTCGGGCTTCGGCACGTTCCTGATCATGGGCGTGATCGGCATCATCGTCGCGTCGCTGTTGAACATGTTCATCTTCAAATCGAGCATGATGCACATGGTCATCTCAGTTGTCGGCCTGTTGATTTTTGCCGGCCTGACGGCGTTTGATACGCAGCGTCTGAAGAACATGTATTTCCAGCTCGTCGGCGATTCACGGGCAATGGCCGTGGCCACCACATATGGCGCGCTGAGCCTCTACCTGGATTTCGTGAACATGTTCCAGTTCATGCTGGCAATCATGTCGGGTAATCGCAACTAGGCTGCGCCCCGACAAGTCAAAAGCAAAAAGGCCCCGCCCTCACCGGCGGGGCCTTCCTTTTTGGCGCATTGCGAAATGCCGGCGGCTCGGCTAACCCTCGGGACCAGACATATCCCCAACGCTTTCAGGAGTTTTTGACCCATGGCCCGCAAGAAAATCGCGCTTATAGGATCCGGCATGATTGGCGGCACGCTCGCCCATATCGCAGCCCGCGAGGAGCTTGGTGATGTCATCCTGTTCGACATTTTCGAGGGCCTGCCACAGGGCAAGGCGCTGGATATTGCCGAGTCGACCCCCGTGTTCAACGGCTCCGTCAGCCTGAAGGGCGCGAACGATTACGCCGATATCGCTGGTGCCGATGTCTGCATCGTGACCGCGGGCTTCCCGCGCAAGCCGGGCATGAGCCGCGATGACCTCGTCTCCAAGAATCTCGGTGTGATGAAATCGGTCGGCGAAGGCATCAAGGCGAACTGCCCGAACGCATTCGTGATCTGTATCACCAACCCGCTTGATGCGATGGTCTGGGCGCTGCAGCAATTCTCCGGCCTGCCCACCAATATGGTCGTCGGCATGGCGGGCGTGCTGGACAGCTCGCGCTTTGCTTACTTCCTGTCGGAAGCTACCGGCGTGTCGGTGGCCGACATTCACGCATGGACGCTGGCCGGGCATGGCGACAGCATGGTGCCGATGGTGCGCCACTCGACCGTGGGCGGCCTGCCTTTGCCGCAGCTGGTCAAGCAGGGTTGGCTGACCCAGGAGAAACTGGACGCCATCGTTGACCGGACCCGCAAGGGCGGCGGCGAGATCGTGGCCCTGCTGAAGACCGGTTCGGCTTTCTACGCGCCTGCCGAGGCAGCGATTGCGATGGCGAAGTCCTTCCTCAATGACCAGAAACGCGTCCTGCCGGCGGCCAGCTGGTGTGACGGCGAATATGGCGTGAACGGCATGTATGTCGGCGTGCCGACCCTGATCGGCGCCGGTGGCACCGAGAAGGTCGTCGAGTTCGATTTCACTGATGCTGAGCAAGCCATGTTCACTGCATCGGTCGCCGAAGTCCAGAAACTGATCGATGATTGCAAAGGGCTTGAGCCCTCGCTCGCCTAGGAGCCCGTCATGGCCATTGGGCCAAGCATAGAAACAGACCGCCTGATCCTCCGCCCGCCATGGGCGGAGGATTTTGATTCATGGGTGGCGTTTCACGCAGACGCCGATGTGATGACCCATCTGGGCGGCGTGCAGGGGCCGGAGCTGACCTGGCGCTCGATGTGCACGATGACCGGTGCCTGGACGATCCGGGGGTTCTCGATGTTCTCGGTGATCGAGAAGGCGAGCGGCGACTGGGTCGGGCGCCTCGGCCCGTGGCAGCCTGAGGGCTGGCCGGGCACGGAAGTCGGCTGGGGACTCGCCCGGGACGCCTGGGGCAAGGGTTATGCGACCGAAGGGGCTTCGGCAGCGATTGACTATGCCGTGGACATCCTCGGCTGGGACGAGGTGATCCACACGATAGACCCGGCGAATGCGGGTTCGATCAGGGTTGCCGAGCGGCTCGGCAGCCGGGTGCTGCGCCAGGCCAAGGCGCCGCCACCCTATGAAGGCACGCATTGGGATGTCTACGGCCAGAGCGCCGATGACTGGCGGTCACGCCGGATCAAAGACGCGTGAGGCAGGCCTGAATCGACTCGCCGGGCAGTTGATTTGCGGTTAGCATGCCTCTCAACTGTTCAAGGAGACTGCCCGTGTTGCGCACGCTTTCCCTCGCTTCCGTGATTGCCCTCTTGCCTGCCGCCGTTGGCGCGCAGGCCGGGACAGACACCGATCTGCACACAAAATCCGTCGAAGCGGACAAGGCTGTTGCGGAGTTGGCAGAGACGCCAGCAATCGGGCTCGCTGACGGCGTTCAGGCGCCGGCAGTTGCGCTGGTCGATACCAGCGGCGCGCAGCAAACGTTCGAAACGCTCGCGGGCACCAAGGGCACGGTCGTGGCGTTTGTACGCTCCGCCGACTGGTGCCCCTTCTGCAAGAAGCAGCTGATTGACCTCGAAGCAGCAGCCGCGCCACTGGCTGCGGCAGGCTGGACGCTGGTGGCTGTGTCCTACGACCCGGTCGAAACGCTGGCCGGCTACAAGGCGGACAAGGCCCTGTCATACGAGCTCCTGTCGGATGAAGGCTCGGTGGTGATCAAGGCATTCAACCTGCTGAACACGGACATGAAGCCCGGCTCGCGCTATGACGGCATTCCGCACCCGGCTATCGTGTTCATCGGTGCCGATGGCACGATCAAGCAGACGCTGCGCGAGGACGGCTTCAAGACGCGTCCGGCGGTCGACCTTGTGATCGAGACGGCTGAAGGCTTGTAGGTTTTCATGGTGGCCGTCCTTTCATGGGGCGGCGGGGTGGCTTAGCGTACCGGCATCAGACAGCCGGAGATAAAGCCATGTTGAGATCCCTGACCCCATTCGCGCTTGCAGCCATTGTCGCTGCAATGCCAGCCACTGCCGACCAAGCCGAAATCCTGGATCCGGCTATCAGGGCGCAGGCCGTGGCGTTGATGGAATCGGGGCTTCAGGACGATATCGGACTTGAGTTCACCGAAAGCCTGACGACCGAGATCGGCCCGCGAATGGCCGGTTCCGACGCCGAATGGCGTGCCCGGCAATGGGCCATGATCAAGCTGAAGGACCTGAACTTCCAGCAGGCCTATATCGAAGATTTCAACATTCCCTTTTGGGAGCGGGTGACGGAGACAGCGTCTGTGGTGGGACCGAACCCGCAGAAACTCGTCGTGACGGCACTGGGCGGATCGAAGGCAACTCCGAAAGGCGGGCTGGAAGCCGAAATTGTCCGGTTTGCGAGCCTTGCTGACCTGCAGGCTGCGCCAATGGACTCGCTAACGGGCAAGATCGCTTTCATCGACGAGCGCATGGTGCGTAGCCAGGACGGGTCCCGCGATGGGGCGGCAGTGGCGAAGCGCGGGGGATGTTCGGAGGTGGCCGCAGCCATCGGTGCCGTCGCATGCCTCATCCGCTCGGTTGGTGCTGATGATCATCGCATGCCGCACACGGGCGGCATGCGGCGGGACGGTGCCTCGGGTGCGCTGCCGACGGCTGCCCTGTCACCGCCGGACGCAGACCAGCTGGCGCGCCTTCTGGAACGCGGGCCGGTGACGGTCAACCTGAACATCCAGGTGAAGACATCCGCCTCGGCGGCCTCCGGCAATGTGATCGCGGAAGTGGAGGGCGCCAGCCTCAAGGACGAGATTGTTCTGATCGGCTGCCATCTGGATAGCTGGGACCTTGGCACAGGCGCAATCGATGACGCGGCCGGGTGCGGAATCGTCGTCGCTGCGGCGAACCTGATCCAGCAATTGCCGCTGAAGCCCAAGCGGACGATCCGGGTCGTGCTCTATGGTTCGGAAGAAGTCGGCCTGTTCGGGGGTCGCGCCTATGCCACAGCCCATGCAGACGAATTGGACAAGCATGTGCTGGCCGCTGAAAGCGACTTTGGTGCCGGGCGTATCTGGCGTCTGACAAGTGGAGTCGGGGAGGGCGCGCTGGAGTATGTCGCTGCGATGCAAGGCGTTGTCGCGCCGCTTGGTATTATTCCGGCCGACAACAATTCGACGGGCGGTCCGGATATCATGGTTCTGAGTGCATCAGGCGTGCCGGTTCTGGACCCCGGACAGGACGGAACAGACTATTTCGACCTGCATCACACGCCGGACGACACGTTCGACAAGATTGATCCGGCTGCTTTCCGGCAGAACGTCGCGGCCTATGCGGCACTGACATATATTGCTGCGCAGACGGATTGGGATTTCCGCAAGGCGGCGGCGCCAGCGAGCGAAGACCAGTAGGGATGACGGACCGGCGGGGACGGATCGCCGCCAGCCTGGACTCCGTCCACGAGGCCGTTCGCATGGCTCGGCGGGAATTGTCGGGTGGGGACGAGGATACAGCGCGGTGGCGCTGGGTGTCGGTGGGGCTGGTGATCGCGCTTCAGGGCGCGCTTGTCGCGGCGCTGAGCGGATACGAGACGGCGGCAGACGCAGATGTGGTCGATCCCTCCAATACGGAGCGGTATGCGCCGGTCACGCTGCTTTTGCGGCGGGCCCGGTCGACGGACTATCTCAATACACCGGAACGCGTTGAAATGACCGGTTCGACCCTCAACCAGATCGAGCGCCTGATCGCCTACCGCAATGCTGTCGTGCACGGGCTGGGCGCCGGTGACGCCGAGGGCGTGGCCAAGGGATGCCGGAAGGTGCTGGGCGTTGTGCGCCATCTGGTATTGTTGCATCCCGCGTTCGACGCATCGCCACATCACCTTGTTTGTACCCTGATCTCAGACGAGGTTTCGGGGATCGAGCGGCTGCTCGCGGACAGGTGTTAATATCCGGGTCATGCCGGCATGGCATGAATGCCGGTCATGCGACCTCTTCTGCGCCCGCTTCTTTTGTCATGTGCCGCCTTCGCGCTGATCGCGGCGGCACCGGACACCTTCACGCGCGAACAACTCGAAGCGCTGGAGGCCGAGCGGCAGGCTGCAGTGACCAGGATGGCGGCCCTGGAGGCCGCGGGTGAGGAGACCGAGACAGACCTTCGGCAGATCGACAGCAAGCTGATTTCCGCCGCGATGGAGTCGCGCCGCCGGGAAGAACAGGCTTCAGCATCCGAAAAGGCGTTGATCGATCTCGGCACACGACGCGCGGTCGCGCAGGAAAGCCTGCTAGTGGACCGCCAGGCGCTGGAAGACCTGCTGGCGGCACTCGCGGCCTCGAACCGCCGCAAGCCGCCGGCGCTGATCGTTTCGCCGGGCAAGGCGAATACAGCCGTGCGCCGGGCGATCCTGATGAGCCAGACGACACCGCGACTGGCGGCGCGCGCAAACGACCTGTCAGGCGAGATCGACGAGCTTAACCTGCTCGAACGCCAGATTCGGGGCGAACGCGCGCGGCTGGAAGCGGCCGAAGCGACGCTGGCGTTGAAGCGGGTGGAGATCGAACGGCTCGCAGCGGCCAAGCGCGGTAGTTTCGAAGATATTGCCGGCGACATTGATGTATTGCGCGCCCGGGCCGATACGCTGGGCCGTGAGGCGAAAACATTGCGCGACCTGCTGGCGGCCCTCGAGTCGGATGCGCCGTCCGCGCCAGGGATGAAGCCCACCCTGCGGCCGAAGCTCGCCTCGGCCTCTGTACCGTCTTCGCGACCGAAATCACCCGCTTCGACCGTGCGACGCACGCCGGTCTCGCGCCCGCTCGGCAAGGCAGCCCTAGGCGGCCTGATGCAGCCGACGGCCGGCAATATCGTGTATGGATTCGGCGACAAGATGCCGACCGGCGGCAAGACGGAATGGATCACGTTTTCGACACGGCAGGCTGCGCAAGTGGTGGCGCCGATCGACGGTACCGTCGAGTATGCGCGACCATTTCGCAGCTATGGATCAATGTTAATTTTGCGCACAAGCGACGGATACCATGTTATTCTTACCGGTATGAGCCGGATCTATGTCACCGAAGGCCAGACAGTGTCAGCGAAAGAGCCAGTTGGGCGCATGCCAGACCGTGCAGACCCGCCTCCGCAGCTCAATATGGAATTAAGGCTTGGCGACAAGGTAATGAATCCGGCACAGTGGTTGCCGAGTGACAAATAGAGGTCACGCATGACGGAGGATTGGAATATGCGTTCACTGCTGACAGGAGCCGCACTCGGGATTGTGCTGGGTGGCGCAGCGGTCGGGTTTTCCGCCCTTGCATGGCCCCAGGAAAAACCTGCCGATCCGCGCATGGTGACCTACCAGCAGCTGGAACTGTTCGCCGAAATCCTCGCGCGTGCCCGTCAGGACTATGTCGTCGAAGTTGACGAGAGCGCCGCAATGGAAGCGGCCATCAATGGCATGCTGACCTCGCTGGACCCGCATTCGGGCTATCTCAACCCCGACGATTTCCGCTCGATGCAGGTGCAGACTTCCGGCGAATATGGCGGTCTTGGCATCGAAGTGACGATGGAAGATGGTTTCGTCAAAGTCATCTCGCCGATGGACAATACCCCTGCCAGCCGCGCCGGCATTGAGAGCGGTGACTTGATCACCGCCATCAATGGCAAGCCGATCATCGGCCAGACCCTGAACGACGCCGTCAAGGAGATGCGCGGCGACAAGGGCACGGACATCCTGATCACCATCCTGCGCGTCGGGGAAGACCCGTTCGACGTGACGCTGACCCGCGAAGTGATCGAGCAGAAATCGGTCACGTGGAAGATGCAGAAGAACGATGTCGGCTACCTGCGGATATCCAGCTTCAACGAGCGCACGACCTTGCTGCTCGAAGAGGGGACCGAAGGTATTTCCAAAGCGACCGGCGGTCGTCCGAAAGGCCTGATTGTCGACCTGCGCAACAATGGCGGCGGATTGCTGGACCAGGCCGTGTCGGTGTCCGACATGTTCCTGTCGGGTGGTGAAGTCGTCTCCACGCAAGGTCGGCGCGCGTCTGACATCGAGCGCTACAACGCCCGCACGGGCGAGGTCTTCAAGGGCGTGCCAGTCGTCGTCCTGATCAATGGCGGGTCCGCGTCTGCATCCGAAATCGTTGCCGGCGCCCTGAAGGACCGGGGCCGCGCAACGATTGTTGGCACGACCAGCTTCGGCAAGGGATCGGTCCAGACTGTTATTCCGCTGGGCGCTGATCGCGGTGCCATTCGCCTGACGACAGCGCGCTATTACACGCCGTCCGGCCGCTCGATCCAGGCGCTGGGTATCGACCCGGACATCGAGATCGCCCAGTCGCGCCTGACCGAGGAAGAACTGGCCAAGATCAAGCGCTGGTCGGAAGCTGACCTGCCGCATGCCCTGGCCAATGAAGACGGTGAGCAGCGCCACGAAATGACGATGCCTGACGAGCAGCCGCCTGAAGACTACAAGGGCGAGGATTTCCAACTGGAACGCGCTGTTCAGATGTTGAACGAAGGCACTGGAACTGCCAGTGCATTTCGCCGCGCAGGTTAAGGTCTGTTTGCGACCTGTTAACCAGATTGCCGCATTCAAGGTCGTTCAGGATTCCACTTGTTGATCACATGAGGTCGCCGCATGCCGTACCGGAGAGACGTTGAACCGTCTCCCCTTCGAACCGGAATTGTCCATGCAGGCCTGAGCCTGCTGGTGTTCGGCGGTGTGGCGGGAGCTCTCGGCGTGGGTATCCAGTTTTCTGGTGACCCGTCCGCAGCAGGCCCGCGCCAGCAGCTTGCCCTGTTTGAAACGGTCGACGATGCCAAGCCAGCGCTCAAGTCGCGGCTGAAGACGGATACGTCTGATACGGTCATGGTCGCTGTCCTCGACGATGATGGCTATGCCGAAGTCGACAGCGGCGACGAGCCGAGCCTCGGCGTTGATTATGCCGACGGAGCTGAAGCGACCGGAACCGGCGGTCCTTCGGATGATCCGGTGGCCGACGCCGCCGGCTCTGGCGTGCGCATCAACGGCAAGCTCGTGAAGCCGGGTGAATCCTATGGCGAAGTCACGGCGATCGTCTCGCTTGGCTCGGTGCCGATCTCCGGCATGTCGGAAACCATCAATGGCGTGCGCCTGCCGCGCATCGCTGCGGACGGCCGGGCACCTGCGGACGCTTATGCGCGGCCATTCGCCAATCCGGGCCAGAAGCCGGTTGTGGCGCTTGTCGTCGGCGGCCTCGGCATCAATGCCACGCACACCAAATCAGCGATCGAGGAATTGCCGCCTGAAGTGACGCTGTCCTTCGCGCCGGACGCCCAGCGCCTGCAATACTGGATCGATCGCGCCCGCGCGTCCGGCCATGAAGTTCTGATCGAGCTGCCGATGGAGAACTTCGACTATGGGCGCATGAAGATGCACCCGCAGACCCTGCTCGCCGGCAGGGGCGCGGATGTGAACGTGTCGCGCCTTAATACATTGCTCGGACGCGCTTCGGGCTATTTCGGCGTGATCAATTACCAAGGCGCGAAATTCTCGGGCGATGCCGCCGCCGTGCGGCCCGTGCTTGAAGCCTTGAGCCAGCGCGGCGTTGCGCTGGTCGAGGATGGCAGCCTTGAAGACGCGAGTTTTGACGCGGTGGCTGATGAAACGCGTGTACGGTACGTCAAGGCATCTTCTCCCATCGACACCAAGCTGACAGCGGACGATATCAATCTGGAACTGCTTGAGCTGGAAACGCTCGCCAAGGAAAAAGGCGCGGCCATGGGGGCGGGCTATGCGTTCCCGATCACCATCGAGATGGCGAAGATCTGGACCAGCGAACTTGGCCAGAAGGGTATCCTTCTGGCACCCGTGTCAGCCCTTGTGGGCACGACGCCTGCAGAATTGGTCGAAGACGGCCGAGTCCACACTGGCAGCATTGCACCGGCTCCTGTAAACCCTGCCGGGTGAAACCATCGATTGTCGATCCTGAACGCTACCGGCCGAATGTCGGACTCGCCCTCTTTTCGAAGGCGGGCCATGTCTTCATAGGCCGCAGGATCAATGGCCGCGGCGCCTTTCAGTGGCAGATGCCACAGGGTGGCGTCGACAAGGGCGAGGCCGCATGCGACGGAGCATTGCGCGAGCTGGAAGAGGAAATCGGGGTTCCCGAGAAACTTGTCGATGTTCTCGAGGAGACCGAGGACTGGCTGTATTATGATTTTCCGCCGGACCTGAAGAAGCGTTTGCCGGGACCGTATATCGGGCAGCGCCAGAAATGGTTTGCGTTCCGTTTCAAGGGATCTGACAGCGATGTGCGGCTCGACCGGCACACGCCGGAATTCGATGCCTGGCGCTGGGCGCCGCTTGATGAGACCCCCGGACTGGTTGTGCCCTTCAAGCGTCTCGTCTATTCCGAGGTAGCTCAGCGGTTCCAACGCTGGACCGAGCCTGTGCAGGGCGGCAAGCCCTTGCAGGGTTGAGGGAGGGCAAAATAGCCAAGACGCTATTGATGATTCACGGCATTGGGTGCGGCGGCGACGCTTGGGACCGGATGCGGCCCGGGTTCGAGGCGGCGGGCTGGATCTGCGAGGCGCCGACCCTGTTTCCCGACCAGCGGACCCTTGACAATCCGCCGGCGACTCTCTCCGACCTTGGCTTTGATGACTATGTTGCCGCGATGGCGGAAACGGCCCGCAAGATTGCACTTGATACGGGCGCCAAGCCGGCTGTGATCGGGCATTCGATGGGCGGGCTGATCGCGCAATGCCTGGCGGAGCGCGGCCTGGTCTCGCAGGCTGTGTTCCTGACGCCGGCCCAGCCAAAAGACTGTTCTGAAGTCAGCTTTTCGGTCGTCTATACGTTCCTGAACATCCTCCTGACGCGCGACCGCAAGCGTGCTTACAAGGTCTGGCGATCGGGTTTCCGGTTCGGCGTTCTCAATCGCGTTCGGAGGCGGCGGCATGAGGCGATCTATGCGCGCGCGCGGTTTGATTCCGGCAAGGTGTACGGCGACCTGACCGACGGCATCGAGGTCGACGAAGGCCTCGTCACCGCTCCGACCCTGACGATAGCCGCCTCGCACGACCGCGCCACGCTGGCGCGCGCCGTGCGCAAGGTAGGCGAGAAATATGCCCGGTCGCCGGTGCCGGGGGACTTTTTCGAATATCCCGACAATGCGCACTGGATCCTGGATGAGCCGGGAACGGATTCCGTCGTGGCCGATATTGCGGAATGGCTGGACCAGCCGATCGGAGCCCACACCTGATCGTTACGGCCGCCGATATCGAAAAGGAGCGCTCGTAATTTACGAACGCCTCCTCGAATGTCACGTCTGACTTAGCGACTATTCGGCGACGGCTGTGATCTTGGCGGTTCCGGTCGCGCCCGCCGTATTCGAGTAGCCGGTGGAGAAGCCGACATCGGTGCCAGTCTCGTCGAACGTGGCGCAGAGGTCGCCGTCCGGGGTCTGGCCGCAAACCGTATGGGTCGCATCGTCCATTGTGTAGGGAATGGCTTCGCCGCCATCCATCGTCGCTGTGCCGTCCGTGTTGAACACGACGACCGAGGTCGTGCCGTCGGCGGCCGCGAATTCCACGGTCGTCGAGCCCGCCAGTGCGGGCATTGCCGCGAAGGCGAACGCCGCAGCGGTGCACAGGATTGTCTTTTTCATGTTCCAAACTCCCTTTGGTTTTTCATTGGCCATGTCTCTGGCGACGAATGAGTAGCAGCGCCCGGCGCGCCTGCAAAATGAATAGATTGCAAAAATTGTGCTGCGCGCGCGGCGCCTGTGAGGGCGCTTCGCGGGTGGGGCCGAGGTGTCGGACGGTGGATGCGGGTCAGGTGTCGGGGATGGGACCCACATATCCGTATTCCCGGCGCAGGCCGGGATTTCTTGCAACAAGTCCGGACAGGATGGCCTGAGGCCCCGGCATGCGCCGGGGACACGGAGATGGGGCGTCTGTGAGAGCCAGCCTCAGCTGGTCCGACACCGGTGCACGGAAGCAGCCTGGATGATGCCCGGACAGGTCATCCGACAGCTGGATGATCACGACACGGCCATTCCACAAAACGCCCCAGAGCATTTGGCTGCCGGGGCCGCCTGCTGCGCGGAACTATCACTTCAGGCGCTGGATGCGCCAGAAGACCAGCGGCCAGATCGGCAAGAGGTACCAGGGCAGGCCGGGCAGGGGCGTGAGGAGGGAGAAGGCTGGCATCGCGGCGCATTTTACGCTCCGCGTGGCGGGGGGTGGAAAAGTTACCCCTCACCCCCCCGTCGCACGGCGAAAGGAGGTGAGGAGAATGTTGGAGAGAGGCGATGCCTCCGCCGACCAGCCTATTGGTTGGCAACCCGCAGGAAGCGGTTGCGCAGGTCGGCGTCAGACTTGAACACGCCGGCAAACTGGGTCGTGATCGTGGTGACGTCCTTGTGGTGGATGCCCCGGGTCGACATGCACTCGTGCACGGCTTCGATCAGGACGGCGGTTCCCATCGGCGCGAGGCTGTCAGTGATCGCATCGCAGATTTGTGCGGTCATCGTTTCCTGCGTCTGGAGGCGCTTGGAGAAGATTTCGACCACGCGCGCCAGCTTGGAAATGCCGACAACAGCCGCCGATGGCTTGTAGGCGACATAGGCCTTGCCGATGAAGGGGGCCATGTGGTGTTCGCAATGGCTCTCGACGTCGATATTGCGCAGGATGACGATGTCGTCATAGCCCTGAACGTCTTCGAATGTCCGGGACAGGTATTTCACGGGGTCTTCATCATAGCCGGAGAACCACTCTTTATAGGCGTTGACGACGCGCTTGGGCGTGTCGAGCAGGCCTTCACGGCGCGGATCGTCTCCGGCCCAGGCGATAAGGGTGCGAACGGCTTCTTCAGCCTCTGCGACTGTCGGGCGAACCAGAGGCTCTCCCCGAGATGAGTCGTTCTTGGGAGTGATGGCATCCATGGCCATGGTTAAGTGTCCTTCGACTGAGGGACGGAGGTCGAGCCGAGGCTTGGTCTGGGAAACCGGATGGCCCCCTGCCCGGACTTAACGCCCGCCCGAGTTGTTACCCTCAGGGCGATAGTTGAGAAGATAGGCGCGCGAATGCGCTGTTTCCAGAGAATTCTACGGTTACGCCGAGTAAACGGATGTCGGAAATTTTATTGCCCGTCGCCGGGCCGGGTGATATTGCGCCGATATGGATATGAACCGGCGTGCCTGCAAATTGCCAAAAGGCTGTTGTTGTTAAGACGACAAGCGCCCATTAGGGCATCTCGCCCTCTCAATAGGGCAAATTCATTTCTTTTTTCCTCGTTCGAGCCCGAAATTCCATGACTCTTCGTATCTATGACACCGCGAAACGCGCGAAACGCGTGTTTGAACCGCAAGACCCTGCCCGGATCACGCTCTATGTCTGCGGGCCAACGCCGTACAATTATGCCCATATCGGGAATGCGCGGCCACCGATTGTGTTCGATGTGCTGCGGCGGGTGCTGGCCAGCCGGTATGGTGCCAAGGCGATCGTGTATGCCCGCAACATCACCGACATTGAAGACAAGCTCATCGCCGCGTCCCTGGAGACGGGCGAACCCATCGAGGCGATCGCGCAGAAGTTCGCGAAAATCTACAATGACGATATGGCCGCGCTGAACGTCGCGCCGCCGACGATCGAGCCCTGGGCGACAGAGCATGTGCCGGAAATGATCGAGATGATCGAGAAGCTGGTGCGCAAGAAATACGCCTATGTCGGCGCGCAGGGCGTCTGGTTCTCGGTCAGCTCGATGCCGGACTATGGCAAGCTGTCTGGCCGCAAGCCGGAGGATAATGAAGCCGGCGCGCGGGTTGGGATCGACACCGACAAGCGCGATCCGGCGGATTTTGCGCTGTGGAAATTCGCCAAGCCCGGTGAACCGGTCGATGCGATCTGGGACAGTCCGTGGGGCCGCGGCCGGCCCGGCTGGCATATTGAATGCTCGGCCATGGCGGCCAAGCATCTCGGCAAGACCATCGACATCCATGGCGGCGGGATCGACCTGCAGTTCCCGCACCACGAAAACGAGATCGCGCAATCAGAATGCGCGCATGGCGAAGTGATGGCGAATTACTGGATTCACAATGGTTTCCTCGACATGGGCGGGGAGAAGATGTCGAAATCGCTCGGCAATTCCGTGCTGATCCATGACCTGCTGCAGGCCTGGCCGGGCGAGGTGCTGCGCTTCGCGATTCTGAGCGGGCACTACCGCGCGCCGCTGGACTGGAACGAGGACTTGTTGAAGCAGGCCAAGACCACGCTCGACCGGGTGTATGGCGCACTGCGGCGTGTGTGGGACCAAGAGGGGGGGCATGGGGGTGAAAAGGGTTTGGCAAGGGCGTTGTCTGATGACCTTAACACGCCCGAGGCGCTGGCCGAACTGTCACGTCTTGCGAGTGAAGCGAACATGGCCGCCGACCACAAGGATCCTGACGCCATGGCAAATGCCCGGGCGAACCTGCTGGCAGCGGGTGATCTGCTGGGTTTGCTGACCCAGACTCCGAAAGCATGGGAGCAGGGCGTCGATGCCGGCGGAAACGCCCGGATCGATGCGCTGGTGCAGGGGCGGATCGATTCGCGCGCGGCGCGCGACTGGGCCGAGGCAGACCGTATCCGGGACGAACTGGCCGCTGAAGGCATCGAGATCATGGACGGGCCATCCGGCTCGACGTGGCGGCGGGCCTAGGCAAGCGTCAAATTTGGTCAAAATTCGCATGGCGGCGCGAACGCGATCTTTCGGTCTGTCGCCTATGCAGGTTTCCCCACCTCCCGTCGGGGCCCGGTTGTCATCAACCTTGGGCCGCGCGGAAATCATACAACCTGGGTCCCCCGATTCGTCGGGGGACCTTTTTTTGTGCCGGTGGTTCCTGTCTGATCGTTAAATTGACCCGGCCGGGCGGCGCATGGGACGAATAAGCCTCGGGCCTAGAACCCCCGTTTCAATGCACCCAATCTCCTTCAGGGCCGTCCTCTTCCAAGCTGTTGAGGATGGCTCCTTTTTGCCTGCGCCTGATGCGGCTGCTTGCGATCATGGCGGCCCGGGTCCATCTTTGCAGGCGATGAGCGACCTGTACCACAACCGTATCCTCGAACTGGCGGCGAACATTCCGCATCTCGGCACCCTTGAGGGCGCGGAAGCCTCGGTGCTGAAAGTGTCCCGGGTCTGCGGATCGACGGTCAATGTCGAGATCATCCTCGATGAGAGCGGCGACCATATCGCGGCCATTGCGGTGGACCCGAAGGCCTGCGCACTGGGACAGGCCGCAACGGCGATTCTGTCGGAATATGCTGTGGGTGCGTCCGTTGACGAGGTGATTGCCGCGCGCGATGCAATGAAGGCCATGCTGAAGGAAGACGGCCCACCGCCGGAAGGCCGGTTCTGGGAGCTGCGCCACCTCGAGCCTGTCGCCGACTATCCCCCGCGGCATACATCGACGCTGCTGGCCTTTGAGGCCGCTGTGGCGGCGATAGAGCAGGCGCGTGTGGCGCGAGGTCTCGCGCCCGCGACGGTGAGCTGACGGTGCCCGGGATACGCCGAAAGGCCGTCTACGGGCTGCTGCGCGTCTACAAGGCCAGTTTTTCCCTGATCTTCTATGCGGCGGGCGCGCGCTGCCAGCACAAGCCGAGCTGTAGCGAATATGGCGCCGACTGTATCGCCCGGCACGGCTGGTGGGCCGGCGGCTGGATGGCCTTTGCCCGGTTCATACGGTGCCGGCCCGGCGGCAGTTTCGGCGATGATCCGGCACCAGCGCAAAAACCCGACGTGCCGGCCTGGCAGCCGTGGCGCTATGGCGACTGGAAATCCGGCGGACGGTCCGTCCCGACATCGTCGGTGGTTGAAAATCCCCCGGAGGGATGAGATATAGGGGCTGATGATCTGTTCGTACCGTATCCAGCCCACAAGCGGCCTGACCATGCGAACCCGCCCGGGTGCATGACACCCCGCAGCGCGCCGCGGCGCTCCTGAGACTCATGTACCCCGCAAACTCCCCTCGACCTGGCCGCCCGGCCTGATGAGATCGCCCCCGTAATTGGGGTGGGATTTTCGGTGAACTCGCGTTATGCAGACTGCCGCAGGCAGGCCTTTCCGGACAAGACTTGCCGCGCCTCGTGCGCCAGACCGCTGAAGAAGACTGAAACATGATCAAAGTATCCCTGCCCGATGGATCGGTGCGCGAATTTGAAGAGGGCGCCAGCCCGTTCGATGTCGCCAGTTCGATCTCGAACTCCCTTGCCAAGAAGGCCATTGCCGCCCGTGTGGACGGCGAATTACGCGACCTGATGCGCCCGCTGGACGGCGATGCGCGCGTCGAGATCGTGACGCCGAATGACCCCGAAGGCCTTGAGCTGATCCGGCACGATGCCTCGCACGTGCTGGCGCAGGCCGTGCAGGCACTCTACCCGGACGCGCAGGTGACAATCGGCCCGGTCATAGATGACGGGTTCTATTACGATTTCGCCCGCGAAGCGCCGTTCTCTACAGAGGATTTTGACCGAATCGAAGCGAAGATGCGCGAGATTGTCGATGCCGATTACCCCATCGTCCGCGAAGTCTGGGAGAAAGACGCCGCCATCGCCGAGTTCAAGCGGATCGGCGAGGACTACAAGGCCCGGATCATCGATGACATCATCCCGCCGGGCGAGGCGATCACGCTGTACCGCCAGGGCGACTGGTTCGACCTGTGCCGCGGGCCGCACTTGCCCTCGACGGGCAAGCTGCCGAAAGCGTTCAAGCTGATGAAGCTGGCCGGAGCCTATTGGCGCGGCGATTCCAAGAACGAGATGCTGCAACGCATGTACGGCACGGCGTGGGGCAACGAGAAGGACCTCAAGGCCCATCTTGTGCGCCTGGAAGAGGCCGAGAAGCGCGATCACCGCAAGGTGGGCGCTACGCTCGACCTGTTCCACTTCCAGCCGGAAGCGCCGGGCTCTGTCTTCTGGCACCCGAAGGGCTTCATGATCTGGCGCCAGCTGGAGGCCTATATCCGCCGCCAGCAGGACGCGGACGGCTATGTCGAAGTGAAGACGCCGCAACTGTTGAACTCGGTGTTCTGGGAACAGTCTGGCCACTGGTCGAAATTTCGCGAGAACATGTTTGTCGTGCCGGACGAGATTCCGTCGATCGAGGATGAAGGCCCGATCCTGACAGGTGACAGCGACCTGATGGCGCTGAAGCCGATGAACTGTCCGGCGCACGTCCAGATATTCAAGAACGGGCAGCGCTCGTATCGCGACCTGCCGATCCGCATGGCCGAATTCGGCTGCTGCCATCGCAACGAAGCCCATGGCGCGCTGCACGGCCTGATGCGCGTGCGCCAGATGACGCAGGATGATGCGCACATTTTCTGCCGCGAGGATCAGATTGCCGACGAGACGCTGCGCTTCCTGAAACTGTTCGAGCGCGTCTACGGCGATTTCGGCCTGTCGGAGATTTCCTACAAGCTGGCGACGCGGCCGGAAATGCGCGCCGGTTCCGACGAGACATGGGACCGGGCCGAGAAAGCGCTGTCCGATGCGCTGACGGCGGCCGGCATGACATTCGAGATCGCCGAGGGCGAAGGCGCGTTCTATGGCCCGAAACTCGAATTCCACCTGACGGATGCGATCGGCCGGACCTGGCAGTGCGGCACGTTCCAGCTCGACTATGTGCTGCCGGACCGCCTCGATGCCGAATATACGGGTTCGGACGGCGCCAAGCACCGGCCGGTCATGCTGCACCGGGCCGTGTTCGGCACGTTCGAGCGCTTCATGGGCATCCTGATCGAGCACTATGCCGGCGCGTTCCCGCTCTGGCTGTCGCCTGTGCATGTCGTGGTGGCGGCGATCACGGACGCGGCCAATGACTATGCCCACGAGGCCGCCGCTGCCCTGCGCAAGGCGGGGCTGCGGGTCGAGGTCGATACGCGCAACGAGAAGATCAATTACAAGGTTCGCGAGCATTCGGTGCAAAAAGTGCCGATCATTGCTGTTGTCGGTGGCCGTGAAGCGGAGGAGCGCACGCTGGCGTTGCGCCGGCTCGGCAGCCAGGGACAGCAGATGATCAGCCTGGACGAGGCTTGTGTGAGCCTCGCCGAGGAAGCGCTGGCGCCCGATCTCAAGCGGGCTGAGTGAGCGACGCACCGTGACAAGCCGGGGCCTTGGCGACAGAGTGAAACCCATGTCCTACGCGCCCATCCTTGCAGCTGCGTTCGTGCTCTGGCCGGTGATGGGGCTGCTCGGCGCGCAAGGGTATGGCCCGTTGCTGGCCCTTGCCGCGCTGCCTGCGCTGGCCCTTGCGCGGCCGAAAATGCCGCCTGCAAACTATGCCCTGATGGCGCTGGCCTTCGTCGCATGGGCGGCGATCAGCGAGATCTGGTCGCCGGCATCGCGCGGCCTGATTTCGGGCAACCTGCTGGAAGGCAATTTTGCGATCCGCGCGTCGAGCGTGCGGATTGTCCTGACGGCGCTATTCGGGGCGCTGGCCGTGGCCGGCGCGCTGCGCATTGCGACCGGCACCGCCCAGATATCGACGCGGGTGATGCTGGGGGCGTTCGCGGTGCAGGGCTTGCTAGTGGCCGCGAGCGCCGTGTTCGGCGGTCCGGTCGTTGCGATGATTTACGGGCCGGACCCGATGGAGCAAGCCAAGGGCTTCCAGAATATCGGGCGCAATGCCAATGCCTTCATTCTTGTCTTGCCGATCCTCGCCGCCTATCTCGCCGCGCGTCCCGGATGGCGCTGGAAGGCGGTCGCGGGCGGCCTCGTCCTGGCGAGCGTTGTTGTCGTCGTGCGGGGAGATTCTCAATCGGCGTTGATCGGTGTGGTGTTCATGCTGATGGCTTGGGCGATTGTCTGGCTGATACCCCGCACGGGCTATCGCTGGCTGATCTGCCTGATGGCGGGATACGTGGCCTCTGCGCCTGTCCTGATCGGTTTTGCCATCAACCTGATGCGTCAGGCGCGGATCAGCCTGCCGGGATCGTTCCAGTCGCGGGCCTGGTCGTGGGAAGTGGTCATCGGCAAGGCCGTCGAGAAGCCCTTGTTCGGGCACGGGATCGCCGCGTCAAAGACTTGGCGTGAGACTTATGCCGACCACCCGGCCTGGCTGGCACAGCTGCCTGGCTTCTGGGCGGACTATCCGGTCGTTCCGGGGCATCCTCACAATATGGCGCTGCAGATCTGGGCGGAAACGGGTGTCGTGGGCGCGGTGCTGGCAGGGCTGACGTTGGTCGTCATTGCCTTCCGGCTGCCGACGCCGCAATCCCTGCGGCCTGACGTGCGGTATGCGATTGCGGGCCTCGTAGGCGCGGTCGCCAGCCTGTTCAGCTTTTCCTACAATGTCTGGAACGATTCCTTCTGGGCCAGCGTGATCCTGGCCGCATGCGCGATCATCGTCCTGTCGCGGCGGAACCGCGCGTCGACATGAATGGCTTGGCGACGGTCTCCGCAATCGTCGTTTCCTATAGGACCGGCCCGCGCCTGCATGAATGCCTTTACGCCCTGAAATCGGATCCGGACATTTCCGAGATCATCCTGGTCGATAATGGCAATCCGCCGGACGCCGAGGCCTGGATCGATGGCTTTCTCGCCCGAACCGACAAGGTGCGCCTCATCCGGTCCGGGACTAATCCGGGATTTGGAACGGCCGTGAACCAAGGCGCCGCGAGCGCGCTGGGCGAGATCCTGCTCGTGATCAACCCGGACGCCGTGATCCGTCGCGGATCCGTCGGGCCGTTGCTTGCTGCGAGGGAGGGGCAGTCGGAACCGGTTCTGGTGGGCGGCAAGATTTTCGATACAGGCGGCCATGAAGAGCGCGGGTGCCGGCGCAACACACTGACGCTGTGGCGCGCCCTTGGACTGGGCAAATGGACGCTGGAAGACCAACAGGCGCCGACCGGACCGATCTCCGTGGGCGCTGTGTCTGGTGCCTTTTTCCTGATGGGGCGAAAGGCATTCCGCAAGCTGGGTGGTTTTGACGAGAATTACTTCCTGCATGTCGAAGACATAGACCTCTGCCGTCGCGTGATCGATTCCGGCGGCAGCGTTATCTACCAGCCTCTGGCCGGCGCACTGCACTATGGGTCGACTTCGAAAGTGCCCTCAAGCCTGGTGCAGGCCCACAAGGCAAAGAGTCTCGCGCGCTATTTCCGCCAGTTTGCGAAAGGTCCGTCAGAGCGGGCCCTCGTCGTGCTGGCGACGCCCCTGATCAGCCTTGTGCTCAAGCTGCGCGGCTAGAGAATCGCCGGGATCACGCGGTCTGGCGGGCGGTGGCCGTCTGCGAACGTCTTGATATTAATGATGACCTTCTCGCCCATCTCGGTACGGCCCTCAATCGTGGCCGAGCCCATGTGCGGCAGGAGGAGGACATTCGGCAAGCCGAGCAATTCCTCGTTCACGGCGGGTTCGCGCTCGAACACGTCGAGCCCGGCGCCCGCGATCTTGCCCGCCTTCAGGGCGCGCGCGAGGGCGGCCTCGTCGATGACTTCACCGCGGGCCGTGTTGATGAGGTAGGATTCCGGCTTCATCAGATCGATACGGCGCGCGTTCATCAGGTGGAACGTGGCGGGCGTGTGCGGGCAGTTGATCGAGACGATATCCATGCGCGCGAGCATCTGGTCGAGGCTGTCCCAATAGGTCGCCTCGAGCAGCTCCTCGGTGCGGGGGCTGACCGGCTTGCGGTTATGGTAGTGGATCTGCAGGCCGAAGGCCTTGGCGCGGCGCGCGACGGCCTGGCCAATCCGGCCCATACCGATGATGCCGAGGCGCTTGCCGGCGAGGCGGCGGCCCATCATCCAGGTCGGGGTCCAGCCATCGAACCGGCCCTGGTCCATGACCTGCGCGCCTTCGTGCAGGCGGCGCGGCACGGCGAGGATCAATGCCATGGCGACGTCGGCGGTGTCATCCGTCAGGACGCCCGGCGTATTGGTGACGGTGATGCCGCGCTGAACAGCGCTCTGGACGTCGATATTGTCGACCCCGGCCCCGAACTGGGCAATCAGGCGCAATTGGTCTCCGGCGCGTGCCAGGACGCGCCCGTCAATCCGGTCGGTTACGGTCGGAACAAGGACGTCCGCCGTCTGGACGGCGGCGACCAGTTCTTCATGGGTGAAGGCATGATCGTCCTGGTTGAGGCTTGTATCGAACAATTCCTTCATGCGCAGCTCGACAGCGGCTGGCAGTTTCCGGGTCACGACGATCTTCAGTTTCTTGGTAGGCATGTGGCCCCTCTGCATGTCTCCCATCGGGCTTAGCAGAGCGATGCGCGAACGCCAACGCCTGTTGTTTTACACCCGATTCATCTGGATGTGAGAAGATGGTTCCCTTAACGTTACGTCAGGCCACCTGCACATGAAATGGGCACTTTTTGTCATTTCGGGAATTTTCCTGATGAGCGCCTCTGCTGCGGCTGAGGGGCCTCAGGTGACGCGGATCAGCCAGTTTTCCGGCAAGGCCGTACCGCGCTTCGAGACGCTGAAATACGCTGCGGTGAATGGCCGCTCAGGCCCCAGCCGCGAACAGTCGGTGGTCTGGCGGTATGAACGCAAAGGCCTTCCGCTGCTGATCATCAAGGAAACCCGCGACTGGCGGCGGGTGCGCGATCCATCGGGTGATGAGGTCTGGGTCCATGCGCGCATGCTGGAGCCCGGTGCGGCGGCGATGGTACAGTCGGTGACCGCAATCCATGAGGCGCCGAATCCGACGAGCGCTGAAGTGGCGTCACTGGAGACCGGGGTGCTGGTGGAACTCGGCGATTGCCGCGCCGACTGGTGTGCGGTCAAAGTCCAGGGTTTCCATGGCTGGGTTAGCCGCGCGGCGCTGTGGGGCGCCGATACGGGCGAGGCAGGTCTGTAAATCGGGGTGGGTCAGGCGGTTGACAAGCCGCGCCGGTCGCTGTGGTTAGGCGCTTACGTCTATTCTCAGGAGAGTTCGCCGATGTCCGGACCGCATGATTTTCACACCCCGAAATCCAGCTATTCCAAAGCCGACCTGCTGGAGTCCGGCAAAGGCGGCTATTTCGGCCCCGGGAATGCGCAACTGCCGATCCCGCCCATGCTGATGATGGACCGGATCACCGAGATCACCATGGATGGCGGCGCCTATGGCAAAGGCAGCGTGATTGGCGAACTCGATATCACGCCGGACTTGTGGTTCTTCGCGTGCCACTTCCCGGGTGACCCGGTGATGCCCGGTTGCCTCGGTCTCGACGCCATGTGGCAAGCCGTTGGCTACTGGCTCGGCTGGTCCGGCAGCCCCGGCAAGGGGCGCGCGCTCGGCGTTGGCGAAGTGAAGTTCACCGGAGAGATCACGCCCGACAAGAAGCTCGTGCGTTACGTCATCGACATCCGGCGCGTGCGCCGGGGCAAATTGAATCTCGGCATCGCTGATGGCCGCGTCTATGTTGACGACGAGCATGTCTACACTGCGCTCGACATGAAGGTCGGCCTGAAGAACGTCGCCACCTGAGGCTGACGGTGCTTGACGTATGGCGAGCTGCTGCCTAGCCCGTTGAGCAGAAAAACGCATAATTAGGAGGAGGCCCGCATGGCCGAAGACTGGAACCTGCCCGCTGGCGACCTGATGAAGGGCAAGCGCGGCATCGTGATGGGTGTTGCCAACCAGAACTCGATAGCCTGGGGCATCTCAAAGCAGCTCGCCGCGCAGGGCGCCGAGATCGCGTTCACCTATCAGGGCGAAAGCCTCGAGCGCCGCGTGCGCCCGCTGGTCGAGAGCGTTGGCATGGATACGATGATCCCGGCGGATGTGACCGACGATGCCAGCATGGATGCGGCGTTCGAGCAGGTCAAAGACAAATGGGGCAAGATCGATTTTCTCGTCCACTCCATTGCCTTTGCCGGCAAGGACGAGCTGCAGGGCTCGATGGTCGAGAACACGACGCGCGAGGGCTTCCGCCGCGCCATGGACATTTCCGTGTTCAGCTTCATCGATTCCTCGCGCCGAGCGGCGGCCCTGATGCCGGATGGCGGATCGATCATGTGCATGACCTATCTCGGCGCCGAGCGCACCGTGCCGTCTTATAATGTGATGGGCGTGGCCAAGGCGGCGTTGGAAGCGGCGACCCGCTATGCGGCGCGCGACCTCGGACCGCAGGGAATCCGCGTCAACGCGATCTCGGCGGGCGCGATGCGCACCCTGTCGCTGGCCGGTATCCGCGGCGGCAAGAGCCTGATGGGCACCGGGCGCGACTGGTCGCTGCTGAAGGAAGACACGAGTATGGAAGGCGTTGCTGGTTGCGCGCTGTACCTGCTGTCGTCGCTCGGCCGGTCGATCGCCGGCGAAGTGATCCATGTCGATGCGGGCTATCACGCTGTCGGCGTGCCGGATATGTCGGAGGATTAGGGGCGGAGGCAAGCATGAAGACGCGTGACGACACACACGTTCCGCTGCCTGATTTTCCGGCCTATACCGTGGACGAGATGCAGGCGCGGGCGGCAGCGTTTCATGCCGCCATGGTCCGTGCGTGCGTTTTCAGACACGCCCGTGGCGCGTGAGGTCCTCGAACATTGCGTCCTGACGGCAGGTTCTGCGCCGTCCGGCGCCAATCACCAGCACTGGTATTTCGCCTGCGTCGGTTCGCCGGAGAAGAAACGCGAGATTCGTGAGGCCGCCGAGGCCGAGGAGCGCGAATTCTATTCCGGCAAGGCGAGCGCGGAATGGCTGGGCGCGCTGGCGCTGATCGGCACTGATGCAGACAAGCCGTCCATGGAGATCGCGCTCTGGCTGATCTGTATCTTTGCGCAGCGACGCGGCGGTTTGCGCACGAGCGAAGACGGCAAGAATTACTATATTCATGAGAGTGTCGGGATCGCGACTGGGATGCTGATCTCGGCCTGTCATATGGCGGGCCTTGCAACGCGGGTGCATACGCCCAGCCCGATGAAATTCCTGAATGGCATATGCGGACGTCCGGAAACGGAAAAGCCCTTCCTGATCCTGGTGGCGGGCCATCCGGCCGACGATGCAATGGTGCCCCCGCATGCCCTCATCAAGAAACCGCTGGACGAAATTGCAGGGTTTTTCTGACAGCGCCTATTGGATCGTGATGGCCGGGCCGACGAGGCGGATCGAATAGATCATGTCCTTGCGCTCGCCCATCTGGATGCTGAAGGCGGCAAGTTCGATATCGCCTGACAGGCCCTCTGGCACGACGGCGCCCCGGGCCGTGTGGCGAAAGGGGGCGAACTGGTCCTTGCCAGTCTCGGCCTCGAAATGGCGAAAGGTCCAGTCGCGGATACGCGGGCGTGCCCTGAGCGACTGGCCCGCGGTCATGCGCAGGGGCACATCCTCGCTCAGCGTGCCGGACAGGTTGATGAAAACCTGCGTTGCCCAGACACCGGTCCTGGTGACCACGACGCCGATGGCGACATGGGTGAGATCCGGATTGAGGATGTTGGCGCGATGGCGGGGGCTGTTCATGAGGTTCTCGTGCAGCTGCGGCAGGCTTTTGGAGAAGTTGTAACGTCCCCGGACGATCTCCAGCATGGCCAGGTTTTCGGCTGAGCGCTGGATCAGGGCGCGCCGGTCGAGCGCTGTGACGCGGTCGCCGGGCGAGCGGCCATCGAGGCTTTGATGATCGAAGAAATGGTTGGCGGCCATGTCCAGGCTCTGGAACCGGGCCGGGCCGAGCAGTTCGCGGCGCAAGGCCAGTGGCGACAGGCCGCGCGTGGTGCGCTCAACATTGATACGTTCGAGGAAGGCCGCTTCCATCTTCGTGTCGAACTTGTAGCCGGCGGGCAGCTGACGGAGGCAAGGGCGAACGGCCTCCACATAATCGGCGGTTGTCTGTCCGCGCGCCGAGAGGCGCAGGTCGCAGGCAAAGGCTGCGCTGCCAGCAAGGCCGGAGAGGGAGAGGAGCGCCAGCCATCTTGAAAGGGTTTGCCTCATTCAGAAAACCTAGCGGGGTGGGGGGAAGGTGCCCAGTCCTTTGTGCAGCGGGAACCGATGGCTGAAATTGCATGTTACAGTTCCAGAGCCCTGTCGGCCCGGAGGTGCAAAGATGCTGATCATGCTGCTTGTTGTTGCCGTTGTGTCCGGCGCGTTGATTGCGGGCGCGGTGTGGGGTCTGTACGGCAAGCTGCCGAAACGGCTTGAAGGTTTCCTGATTGCCCTTGCGGGCGGTGCGCTGATCCTGTCGGTTGTGACCGAGCTGATCGAACCGTCCATCAGGACATCATCCCTGGTGCTGGCGCTGATCAGCACAGCTGTCGGCGCGATCGTCTTTACCGGTGCCGATTACCTGATCGACGAATAGTGCAAAAGCGATAGTGGCGGCGGCCTGCTCGCGGCGATCACGCTGGACGGCGTGCCGGAGAATCTTGCGCTCGGTTTGGCGCTGATTGGGGCGGGCCCGGCGCAGGTTGCGGCGCTCGCCGGGTCGATCCTCCTGTCAAACCTGCCAGAGGCGGCGGGCGGTGCGAAAGAGATGGAGGAGAGTGGCACGCCGAAAACCAAGGCGCTGATGCTGTGGGTGGGCGCGGCAGTGCTGCTGTCGCCTGCTGCCATCCTTGGCAACCTGCTGCTGGAGGGGGCGAGCCCGCACCGTCTGGCGGGCATAAGGTGCCTTGCGGCTGGCGCCGTGATCGCCTCCCTTGCCACGGAAGTCTTCCCCAAGGCCTACAAGGAAGGTGCCCATATGGCGGGAATGGCGACGGCGCTCGGTTTCATCCTGGCGCTGGTGCTGAGCGAAACAGGCTAGAGGCGGGCGCGGTCTTCGAGCACGCCGACCGAGCGGAGGCGTTCCAGCACTGGCGCGACCATGCGTTCGATGGCTTCGTTATTCGGACGGACATTGCCATAGGCCGGAAGGCCCTCATCCGCGATGACGAGATGGGCTTCGAATTTTGCGGGGTGCGTCCAGCGATAGTGCGCCGCGCGGACGGTGGACATGTATTGCTGCAGCACGCTATCGACGCTGCGGCCGCGATCGATCACATCCCGGCGGATACGGCGCGCGAGGCGCAGGTCGTCGGGCGTGTCGACATAGACCGAGAGGTCGATCAGCGACTTTATCTTCGGCATGGACAGCGCGTGGATGCCTTCGAGCAGGAGGATCGGCGCAGGTTCGATGCGGCGTGTCTTGTCGCTGCGATCATGGCGATCATAGTCATAGATCGGCTGGTCGACGCCCTGACTGGATTTCAGCGCCTTCAGGTCGCGCACCAGGTGGTCGACTTCCTTGGAGACGGGATCGTCATAGTTGACGCCGGCGATGATGGCTTGGCGCTCTGCCTCGGTCTTGTAGTCGCCGTAATAGCTCATCGGATGGTAATAGGCATCCTCGCCGAACATCACGGCGCGGCCGGGGCCGAGATGCGCGAGCAGCGCTTCGGCGAGCGTCGACTTACCGGAGCCGGAGCCGCCGGACATGGCAATCAGGAAAGCAGATTTTCGTTTCGTCATGCGGGTGAGTTTAACGGCAAACCTGCCCTGTCACCAATAGTAATTGTCCATCGGGCTGCTTCCTTTGCATGAGGGTGTGCACGCGTTTCGGGTGGCAAGGGCGCGGCCCATCGCTTATCCCTTTGTCAGGAGGATATTGCGATGACCGACCCGCTTGATCGCGCCATGCACCACGCCCGCACGTGGCTGGACGGCCTGGACACGGCCCCGGTGGGCGGGCGCGCCACCGCAGATGCCCTCAGGGACGCGCTGGGTGGCCCCTTGCCCGAAACGGGAGCAGACGCGGGCGACATCATCGACGCCCTTGCGGCTGGCGCTGGACCGGGCCTGCACGCCAATGCCGGCGGCCGGTTCTTTGCCTGGGTGATGGCAGGTTCGCTGCCTTCGGCGGTGGCGGCCGACTGGCTGGTATCCGCGTGGGACCAGAATTCCGGCATGTTTACGGTGGCGCCGTCGACGACGATCATCGAGGAAATCACCGGTGAGTGGCTGAAGGACCTGTTCGGCCTCCCGCCGGAATGCTCGTTCGCGTTTACGACAGGTTGCCAGCTCGCGCATGTCACGGCGCTGGCGGTTGCCCGACATGCCGTATTGGAGCAGGCGGGTTGGGATGTCGGACGTGACGGGCTTTACGGCGCGCCAGCAATCCGTATCTTGACGAGTGCCAACCGCCACAACACGCTGGACGCTGCTGTGCGTTATCTCGGCATGGGCGAGACGCACATGGAGAGCGTCGCCACCGGCGAATTCGGGAACATGCGGGCCGAAGACCTAGCGGAAAAGCTGTCGGATCCTATGCGGCCGACGATACTTTGTCTCAATGCAGCCGACCTCAATGTCGGGACGTTCGATGATTTTGCGACGCTGATCCCGATTGCGAAGGCGGCGGGCGCCTGGGTGCATGTGGACGGTGCCTTCGGGCTGTTCGCGCGGACATCGCCGGCCTATCGCGCGCTGACGGACGGGATCGACCTTGCCGACAGCTGGGCAACGGACGGCCACAAATGGCTGAACGTGCCTTATGATTGCGGCATGGCTTTCGTACGCGATGCGAGCGCGCACCGTGCGGCGATTGCGATGGGGGCGGCCTATCTGTCGCCCAGCCCGGATGTGCGGGATCCGTCAGACTGGAATTTCGAATTGTCGCGCCGCGCGCGTGCGGTTCCGGTCTATGCGGCGCTGCGGGAACTTGGCCGCGCCGGTGTCGCGGACCTCGTTGAGCGCTGCTGCAGGTATTGTGTGTCGCTGGTGAGCGGCCTCGGTGCCTTGCCGGATGCCCGCGCCCTGAATGTGCCGGTGCTGAACCAGGGGCTTGTCCGGTTTGAGCGCGCCGGTGCGACGGACGCGGAGAATGATGCCTTTACCGACGAGGTCATCCGCCGGACTAATGCGACTGGAGAGGCGTTTTTCTCGGGAACGACCTGGAACGGCGTCAGGGCGATGCGTGTCAGCGTGGTGAGCTGGCGGACAGATGAGCACGACGTGTCCCGGTCCATTGCTGCGGTTGCGCGTGTCCTGTTAGAGACTGCGACATGAAAAGCCCGGCCCCCGCGAAGGGACCGGGCACTGACTATGAGGTGCGTTGCTGCCGCTATTGGCCGGTGACAATCGGCCCGCGTATGGCGAATTCGGTATTGTTGCGGGCAATGTCCAGCGTGAGATAGGCCTGTTGGCCAGGCTGCAGCGAACCGGTCATTGTCGAGCCATAGCCGCGTGCGATCGTATCACCTGCGGGGGAGGTCAGGCGCCAGGCCACGGGCTGGAGCCCCTTGTCCTCGAAGGTCGCGCGGATGTTCTCGTTTCCGGAAATATGGACGGGCAGGGGCGCCTGGAGCTGGCCGTCGACGCGGGCGAAGAGCTGGACAATATAGGTCCGGCCATTGCCGGTTGCGACACCGATGCCGGTGTGCGTGAAGGCGCTGCGGGTCATGTTGTCTGCGTTGACAGGATCGTGCCGGAGGGCCCCGAACAAGTCAGGGGCGTCATGCTCCCCTTCGACGATGGCAATGTTGGCACCCGCAGCGCCGATCAGAACGGTGCGATCAATCATGCGAACGCGTTCGAGATGGCTGCGGCCTTCGGGATCGGCATGGCCGGCATAATCGCGGGCCGCCATGTCCATGGCGTGGATGCGTGCGGCCTGTTCGAGCGACGCGAGCGGCACGAGCGCGGCCTTGTTCTGGTCGGCGCGAACGCGGTCGGTGGCGTCGATCAGCTGGCGCTCAAGCCGGGCGTCCTGTTTCGAATCACCCTGGCTGTCGTAGCAGGCACTGACTTCCTGGTTGAAGACAGCTGGATCCAGCGGCAGTCCATCGGCGAGATCGCACGTGGAGGCTGCCGTCGCGGGCAATGTGAGCGCCGCAATGGCCAGCACTGACAATGACATAAATCTGTAACGGATCTGTAACATAATTGTCACAATACTTTTGCGACACTTATATGTCAATGAAATTTAGTCCGGATACAGAATTGTGTATCTTTCTTCGCTTTTGTTTCCGGACATTTGCGCAAAGAAAAAGGGCCGCCCCGAAGGACGGCCCTGATTGCTCACTTACACGAAACTGTAAGTCTATTCTTCGCCAGCGGCGCCTTCGAGCTGCTTGCCGGTTGCCTGGTCGACGACTTTCATCGACAGGCGGACTTTGCCACGGTCATCGAAGCCCATGAGCTTGACCCAGACCTTGTCGCCTTCCTTGACCAGTTCCTTCGGGTGACCGATGCGCTCGTTCGCCATTTGCGACACGTGCACCAGGCCATCCTTGGGACCGAAGAAGTTCACGAAGATGCCGAAATCTTTCAGGCCAACAACTGTGCCCTGATAGATTTCGCCGATCTCAGCTTCAGCGGTGATCTCCTTGATCATCTTCATGGCTTTCTCGATGGCCGGACGGTCGAGCGCAGAAATCTGCACAGTGCCGTCATCATCGATGTTCACCTTGGCGCCGGATTCTTCAACGATGCCGCGGATGACCTTGCCGCCGGAACCGATGACGTCACGGATCTTGTCGGTTGGCACTTTCATGATTTCCATCTGCGGTGCGTTTTCCGACAGGGCATCGCGCGACGTGTCGAGGGCTTTCGCCATTTCGGCGAGAATGTGCATACGCCCACCCTTGGCCTGCTCGAGTGCCGTCTTCATGATGTCCTTGGTGATACCAGCGATCTTGATGTCCATCTGCAGCGAAGTCAGGCCCTTTTCGGTACCTGCGACCTTGAAGTCCATGTCGCCGAGGTGGTCTTCGTCGCCGAGGATGTCGGAAAGGACGGCAATGCCATCGGCTTCCTTGATCAGGCCCATGGCGATGCCCGACACGGGACGGGAGATCGGCACGCCGGCATCCATCATCGCGAGCGAACAGCCACATACGGTTGCCATCGAGGACGAGCCGTTGGACTCGGTGATCTCGGAGACGAGGCGGATCGTGTACGGGAACTCGGCGTGGTCAGGCAGGACAGCCTGGAGCGCGCGCCAGGCAAGCTTGCCGTGTCCGGTTTCGCGACGGTTGGTACCGCCCATGCGGCCTGTTTCGCCGACCGAATAGGGCGGGAAGTTGTAGTGCAGCATGAATTTCGACTTCGACGTGCCACCGAGACCGTCGATGAACTGTTCGTCATCGCTGGTGCCGAGTGTCGTCACGCAGATCGCCTGTGTCTCACCGCGGGTGAACAGCGACGAGCCGTGCGTACGCGGCAGGAAGCCGGCGAGGGCTTCGATCGGACGGACCTGATCGAGCGAACGGCCATCGATACGCTTGCCGGTTTTCAGGATGTCACCGCGAACCACACTGGCTTCGGCTTCCTTGAAAGCGGCTTTGAACGTGTCGGCGGTCATTTCGCCCGGTGCGTCTTCGGTGCCGACGAGGGCCGCCTTGGCGGTGTCGCGGGCAGCGCCCACGGCCGACTGGCGTTCCAGCTTTTCGGTCAGCGAATAGGCCTTGGACAGGTCCTTGCCGACGAGCTTCTGGATGGCGGAGAGTTCCTTGGAATGGTCTTCCGCTTCGAACTCGAATGGCTCCTTGGCTGCTTTTTCAGCCAGGTCGATGATGGCATCGATGATAGGCTGAATGGCATCATGGCCAGCCATGACAGCGCCGAGCATGACGTCTTCCGACAATTCATAGGCTTCCGACTCCACCATCATCACGGCATCGGCGGTGCCGGCCATGACGAGGTCGAGTTCGGATTCTTGGAGCTCATCGATGGTCGGGTTGATGATGTACTCACCATCCTTGTAGCCAACGCGTGCGGCGGCGATCGGGCCCATGAAGGGGGCGCCGGACAGGACGAGCGCGGCGGATGCGCCGATCATGCCGAGGATATCGGGATCATTCTCGAGATCGTAGGACATGCAGGTCAGGACGACTTGGACTTCGTTCTTGAAGCCCTTGACGAAGAGCGGGCGGATCGGACGGTCGATCAGGCGCGAGGTCAGCGTCTCTTTATCGGTCGGGCGACCTTCACGCTTGAAGAAGCCGCCTGGGATGCGGCCTGAAGCGTAATATTTTTCCATATAGTTGACGGTCAGGGGGAAGAAGTCCTGGCCGGGCTTTGCCGACTTGGCGAAGCAGGCGGTCGCGAGGACCGTTGTGTCCCCATAGGTGACCATTACGGCGCCGTCAGCCTGACGTGCCACCTGGCCCGTCTCAATTGTCAGCGTGCGTCCCGCCCATTCCAGCGACACGGAGTGTTTGTTGAACATTTCGGTTTCTTTCTTTTCACATACGAAAAGCCCGCCGCGGCCCTATTGCCCGGCGGGCTTGTTTTTCCGGATCTAGCGGCGGATGCCGAGTTCCGTGATGAGCGCCTGATAACGCGCGTCTTCTTTGCCTTTGACATAGTCAAGGAGCTTCCGGCGCGTGGCGACCATGGTCAGCAAGCCGCGGCGGGAGTGGTTGTCTTTTTTGTTGGTCTTGAAGTGGTCGGTGAGGTTGTTGATGCGTTCCGTCAGGATAGCAACCTGCACTTCCGGGGAGCCTGTATCACCTGCCTTGATGGCAAATTTCTTGATCAGTTCCTGTTTCTTTTCAGCCGTAATCGACATCGGGTCTCTTTCGATAATATCGCCAAAAGGCGAAGGGTTTCAACGTGTTGCGGCCTAATGGACGCGGGGGTTTGGGGAGAGATCGGGGCCTGGTGTCCGGTGCCGGGATGTCGTCCAGCAGGGGATTCAGGACGATATTCGCCTCAAGGAGCGGCTTATGGCGGATTTAGGCCCCTTTGGGAAGGGGGCGGGGTGATATGGATGCGGGCGGGGCAGGGGTGCGCCGAGGGGGTGGCAGGCCCGGGCCCTCAGGCGCTTTGCACCTCGCGGATGTTGAACACGCGAACCGGCTCGAAATGGCCGGCGCGGACGTCGCCGAGGGCCACGGCGGTGCCGTTGCAGGTTGCCAGCGCCAGGCGATCGTCCTCGTCGGCTGGATTGCGCGCCTCGCGCCAGGCTTCGACCACATGTGGCATCAGCATGATGGTGCGGCCCTGGCGCAGGTTGGCGGCGTCGGCAGGGCTGACAGCGAGGTCGGGGATGCCGGTCAGGACCGACTGGAGCGGTTTGAGGGCGGCGAGCAGGTCCGGTTTCTCGGTCATTTCCTGCAGGGCGGAGATGGCAACGGCGTCGGGCGCGGAGAAGGCACCGACACGCGTGCGGCGCAGCTGGCTGATATGGCCTTCGCATTCAAGATCGAAGGCGATGTCGCGGGCCATGGCGCGAACATAGAAGCCCTTGCCGGACGTGACATGGATGACCGTATGGTCGGCATCGGGCATGCCGATGGCGCTGGCGGAATGGACCATGACTTCGCGCGGCTTCAGTTCGAAATCCTCGCCTTCGCGGGCCAGGTCATAGGCGCGCTTGCCATCGACCTTGATAGCGGAGAATTTCGGCGGCACCTGTTCGATCACGCCGAGATAGTTGGTGAGCACGGCTTCTACGGCCTCGCGGGTCGGACGGGCGTCAGATGTCGCGGTGACTTCGCCTTCGGCGTCCTGGCTGGCGGTCGAGACACCCCACTGGATGGTGAAGACATATTCCTTTTCGGAATCCATTGCCCATTGCACGGTTTTGGTCGCTTCGCCAAAGGCGATGGGCAGGATGCCGTCGGCGAGGGGGTCGAGTGTGCCGCCATGGCCGACCTTTTCGGCATTGTAGAGCCGCTTGAGGATGGCCACGGCCTGGGTCGAGGTCATTTCGACGGGCTTGAACAGGTTCAGCCATCCGCTGACCGGATCACCTTTGCGTTTTCTCTGGCGGGCCAAATCGTGTCTCCTGCAAGGCCGGGGGCGGTTCGAACGCCGGCGGGCCATGTTGATGCTGACATATCAAAAGGAAGGCGCGGCCTTAGGCTGGCTGGCTGGCGGCGTCAACCGCCGGGCCTGTCACGACGCGGTTTTGAGCCGTTCGGCCTCGGCGTCTTCTTCGTCGGCATCGAAGAGGAGTTCGGGCTCGCCGTGCGTTGTCGCGATGTCGTCATGTCGCGGGGGAGGGGAGGCCGCCCGGGCGGGTTTTGGCAGTTTGAGGTCGACGATGTCGAGATTGAGATCGAATTCGCCGACGGTTTCGGTGTCGCCGGTATCCATCTTGTGGCGGACCACGTCGCGAATCCTGACGAGGACGTCCCGATTGTCGTCAACAATGGGGATCTGGCGCCCGTCAGACGTGCCAATGGTGAGTCGGTGATAGGGTTCGCGCCGTTTGATCTTCGCGGCGATCATGGCGGCCCGTGTGCCAAGGAACAGGCCGAGCAATACAAGCACACCGCCGACAAACAGGGCGACCAGGCCAGATTGCTGGCCGGGGGCTAGCATCCACCAGGCAAGCGCGACGAGCCCGCAGAAAAGGTTTGCGACGCAGAGCGTGGCATGAAGGCTCTGGGACTTGCGGTTGCGCGGCATGTCCCAGGGCGCAAATTCCATCGATTCAATGGACATGGTGGCGATACGGCGAATGGCGATCGTGTCATCGCCCATCTGTAGCGATGCGGAGGAGATTTCGCCGTGCCGGGCGCCTTCCATGTCGAGTGTCTGGCGGTCCATCCGGCCCCTGTCCCTGTCGCAAGAAACGAACGGTCTCAACAGATCGCCGCCAAGTCAAATGACAAAGCGGATAAGGCGCAGGTGAGGTGAGGCCTAGTCCTGCTGCAGGTCGCGCTTCACGCGGGGATCGGCCAGGAGGCGGTCGATATGCGTGGCTTCGTCATAGGACTTGTCGGCAATGAAGCGGAGCTCGGGGGTGAACCGCATATCAATTTCGCGGCTGAGACGTCCGCGCAGGAAGGGCGCAGCACGGGTGAGGGCGTCGGCCAGTTTCTGGCGGCCTTCGTCCGTGTCGTCACCGAGGGGGGTGATGAAGACGTTGGCCCGGCGCAGGTCCGGTGAACAGCGCACTTCGCCGACCGTGATGATGACGCCCGTGAGATCCGGATCGCGCAAATCCTCGCGCGACAGGATGTCGGCGAGGGCGTGACGGATGATTTCCCCGGCGCGCAACTGGCGCTGGGACGGCATTTTGGCGGCGGCGGGTTTACGGGCCATCAGTGAGCAGCCTTTTCCTGTAGGCGTGAGACGAAAGCGGCGCGGGCGGACTTGTCCTTACCGAACCATGAGTCGGGGATGATCAGCGCATCAGCGCCGTTGACGAGAACGGCAACGTGGCCCCGCCCGGCTTTGACGGAGGCAATCGACGACCAGTCCATGCGGGTTTCGATGCCGCCGCGTCGGACAATGACCTGATCGTCGCCCAGCGTGATATCAGTGCTGAGGGTCATTTCCGTGCCGCGTCCGAACTTGTGCCGGTAAGACCAGCGAATGAAGATGAGGTACCAGGCGATCCCGGCAAAGGCCGCGACCATGGCCGAGATGAACCATTGCCAATAATCCGACAAGCCGGCGAGCCGCATGGCCTCGCGCACCATGACTGCCATGCTGGCGGAAATGATCGGTGCCGTGACACCGGCATAGTAAACCGCTGTAGGCCCGACCGATCCGCCGCGCGTCAGGCGCGTCAGACGCTTCACATCCTTCTCGCGCAGGAGGCCAGAGATGCGCAGCGGGTCTGACATGGTGCCTGCCTCTAGGCGAGGGTTCTCGCGATTTCCTCGACCTGGAAGCATTCGATCTTGTCGCCGACGCGGATGTCTTCATAGCGCTCGAAGGCCATGCCGCATTCCATGCCTCCGGACACTTCGTTCACTTCATCCTTGAAGCGTTTCAGTGTTTTCAGCTTGCCTTCGTGGATCACGACATCGTCGCGCAGGAGGCGGACACCGCAACCGCGAAGGACTTTGCCCTCGGAGATGCGGCAACCCGCGACCTTGCCGGTCTTGGTGATGTTGAAGACTTCGAGAATGTCGGCATAGCCGAGGAAGGTTTCGCGCTTCTCCGGTGCGAGCATGCCCGACAGGGTCGTTTTCACATCGTCGATCAGGTCGTAGATCACGGAATAGTAGCGGATCTCGATGCCTTCTTTCTCAGCGAGGTCGCGCGCCTGCTTATTGGCGCGAACGTTGAACGCGAAGATCGGGGCGCCGGACGATTTTGCCAGCATGACGTCGCTTTCAGAAATACCGCCGACAGCGCCATGAATGACGCGGGCGCGGACTTCTTCGGTCGAAATCGCATCGAGCGACATGGAGATCGCCTCGACCGAGCCCTGAACGTCGCCTTTGACGACGATCGGGAGTTCGGACGTTTCGATCGCGCCCTCTTTCAGGCGGCTGAGCAACTGGTCGAGCGAGACACGCGCCGCAGCGCCGGCCTTGCCGGAAATCTGGCGCTTGGTGCGCATGCGATAATCGGTGATTTCACGGGCGCGCGCTTCCGTTTCAACGACCACGAAGGGTTGGCCGGGATCCGGTGCGCCATCGAGGCCGAGGACTTCGACGGGCAGGGAAGGACCTGCATCGTGAAGCTGCTGGCCGCGTTCGTCGGTGATTGCGCGAACCTTGCCCCATTGGGCGCCGGCCACGACAATGTCGCCGCGCTTCAGCGTGCCGCGCTTGATCAGGACGGTGGCAACCGGGCCGCGTCCCTTGTCGAGCTGGCTCTCGATCACGACGCCGTCTGCGGCGCGGTCGGGATTGGCTTTCAGTTCGAGGATTTCAGCTTGGAGCGAGATGGCGTCGGTCAGCTCGTCAAGGCCGACTCCGGTTTTGGCAGAGACCTTGATGGCTTGGGTTTCGCCGCCCATGCTTTCGACTTGGATGTTGTGCTGGAGAAGGTCGGTGAGGACCTTGTCCGGAGCCGCGTCGTGCAAGTCGATCTTGTTGACGGCAACGATGATTGGCACGCCGGCCGCCTTGGCGTGATTGATCGATTCGATCGTCTGCGGCATGACCGAATCGTCAGCCGCGACGACGAGGATCGCGATGTCGGTTGCGTTGGCACCGCGTGCCCGCATGGCGGTAAACGCAGAGTGGCCCGGCGTGTCGAGAAAGGTAATCTTCTGGCCGGATTTCAACTGAACCTGGTAGGCGCCGATATGCTGAGTGATGCCGCCGGCTTCGCCTGCGACCACGTCGGTTGAGCGCAGGGCGTCGAGCAGCGAGGTCTTGCCGTGGTCGACATGTCCCATGATCGTGACGATCGGTGCGCGTGGTTTCATCGTGGCGGGATCATCCGCTTCGCCTTCAAGACCGATCTCGACATCGGATTCGGCGACGCGGCGCACCGTGTGGCCGAATTCTTCGGTGATCAGTTCGGCCGTGTCGGCGTCGATAATGTCGTTGCCGCGCAGCATTTCGCCCTGGTTGATCATGAATTTCACGACGTCAGCGACGCGTTCATTCATGCGGCCCGCGAGGTCTTGCAGGGTGATGGTTTCAGGCAGGGTCACTTCGACCGAGACCTTTTCGCGCTGGTCACCGCCGCCGAAGCGACGTTCGCGTTCGCGTTCGCGGGCGCGCTTGAGCGAAGCGAGCGAGCGCTGGCGATCTGCATCGTCGCCGAGGGCGGATGAGATGGTGAGCTTGCCACGACGGCGTTCGCCGCTGTCGCGGGTGGTGCGGGCGGCGGCTTCGCGCGAGCGATCGCGGTCATCCTTGCCGGCCTTGCCGCGCTTGCCGCGACTGGTCGATTCTTCTGCGGCTGGATCGGGCAGAGGCGATGCTGTTACGTCAGGCTTGGCGCGGCCACGGGCAGGGCGTTCACCTGCGACTGGTGCAGCCGGTGCGTTCGCGGCAGCTTCGGCTTCGGCCTTGCGGGCTTCTCCCTCGGCGCGGCGGCGGACTTCGGCCTCTTCGCGTTCGCGGGATTCTGCCGCCTTGCGTTCCTGTTCGGAGCGGAGGCGATCCTGGCCGTCAACGACGGCCTGATTTTCCTTGGCGCGATTGGCTTCTTCAGCCTTGCGTTCGAGCAGCACCTTCTGGCGTGCCTTGAGCTCGACAACCGTGATGCCCAGCTTGCGGGCCGTAGCGACGAGACGCGCCTCGAGCGTGTCTGTCTGCTTGGCCGGTGCATCACCTGACTGTCCGGCTGCGGGGCCTGCGCCGCCTGGGCCAACCGCCCGGCGCTTCTTGGTTTCCACCACAACCTGTTTCGAGCGACCATGGCTGAAGCTCTGCTTCACCGTGCCAGCTGATTTGCGGGCGACGGTGAGCGGCTTGCGGCCACCCGAATTATTACCTGTATCGTTCGTTTCGCTCATACGTCCTACATATCACATTTTCAGCCGAAGCGCCCATGCGTCCCGGCGAGTTTTCAAGTCCGATCCTGATCCTTGAACCAGTTCAATTCGGGCGCTTCGCGAAACCCGGTCAGCCGGCGATAGGCCAGAGTCCACGTCTTCGCAATGGCGCCCCTGCGGATGAGCCCGTGTATCACACGCTCCCGGCCAAACGCCATGCCCAATTCCACCGAAGACAGAGCCCCGGCGACGTTCACGCTGCTATATAACGCTTTGGCAAGGAAATACACCTTGTTACGCCCATCTTCTGCACCATCCGACGCCTCAAGCAGTATTCCATGGGTCTTCTTGCGCAGTGCGTCCTTGACCTGATCGTAGCCGAGTATGATTCCGCCCGCCTTTTTCGCCATTCCGAGGATGTTCTGGCAGCGCTTCAGCAATAGGTCTTCAACCTGGTCGACGAGCCCGTCGGGCACCTTGACCTTTTCCTTGAACCCGCGCGCGAAGGCGCCTTTCGTGGCGGCCAGGGCAACGGTGTCGCGATCCGCTTTGACCCAGACGCCGCGGCCCGGCAGTTTTGCATTGATGTCGGGCGTGACGACCATGTCGGAAGAGAGCACAAAGCGCACCATCTCTGTCTGCGCCAGACGCTCTCGCGTCACGGCGCACTGACGAACGGGGCCCTCCCCGTCCGTCGTGTTACCTGCCGTGCCGGCTAAGCGCGGATCACTCTTCCGGTGCGGCTTCGTCATCGCCGCCCTCCGCTGCCAGGGCATCGAGATCGAATTCGAGCTCTTCAAGGGCTGCATCTGCAGCATCTGCACCGCCGAGGTCGCCAAGGGCGAGCAGGGCGCGTTCTTCTTCAGTCAGGTCGGCTGTCGCGGTCTCGGCCGGTTGTTGGGCCGCAACGAGCTGTTCGATGGCGTCCTGTTCGATCCAGCCAGCGAGCACGCGGGCCTTCATGATGAACATCTGCGCGTCGTCCTTGCGCATTTCGCCCTTCTTCTGGATGCCTTCGACCCAGACCGGCTTGCCGTCAGGACCTGGTTCGCGGAAGCCGGTGATGTCGTCCGGCACGAGGCCGGCGACGTCTTCGACGGTCTTCACGCCTTCCTGACCAAGCTTCACAGCAAAGGCGGGCGTCATGCTGTCCAGCGCCATCACTTCGTCGTCGACGCCGAGTTCCTTGCGCTTCGCGTCGTTCTCGGCGGCGAGGCGATCCAGGAATTCGCGGGCGCGCTCCTGAAGTTCGGCAGCAACTTCCGTGTCGAAACCTTCGATCTGGATGAAGTCTGCAGGCGCCACGAAAGCGATTTCCTCGACTGTCTCGAAACCTTCCGATGCCAGCAGCTGGCCCAAGGTTTCGTCAGCATCTAGTGCTTTCATGAAGAGGTCGGTACGCTCCTGGAACTCGCGCTGGTAGCGCTCGGAATCTGCGCTTTCCGTGACAAGGTCGATCTGCCAGCCGGTGAGCTGGGAGGCGAGACGCACGTTCTGGCCGCGCCGACCGATGGCCAGCGGGAACTGGTCGTCAGCAACGACGACTTCGACACGGCGCTCTTCTTCGTCGAGCACCACTTTCGACACTTCGGCCGGCTGCAGCGCGTTCACGATGAAGGTCGCGTCGTCATAATTCCACGGAATGATGTCGATCTTCTCTCCCGAGAGCTCGCCGACAACAGCCTGGACGCGCGCACCGCGCATACCGACACAGGCGCCGACAGGATCGATCGACGAGTCGTTCGAGATCACGCCGATCTTGGCGCGGCTGCCCGGGTCGCGGGCACAGGCGCGGAGCTGGATGACGCCGTCATACACTTCCGGCACTTCCTGGGCGAACAGCTTGACCATGAAGTCAGGCGCGGCGCGCGACAGGAAGATTTGCGGGCCCTTCACTTCGCGGCTCACCTTGTAGAGATAGGCGCGCACGCGGTCATTGGGCTGGAAGTTCTCGCGCGGGATGCCGTCATTGCGACGGATAATGCCCTCGGCGCGGCCAAGGTCGACGATGACGTGGCCATATTCGACGCGCTTGACGATGCCGTTGATGATCTCGCCGACGCGGTCCTTGTATTCTTCGTACTGACGCTCGCGCTCGGCATCGCGCACCTTCTGCATGATGACCTGCTTGGCGGTCTGTGCGGCTACGCGGCCGAAATCAAAGGGTGGGAGCTCTTCCTTCAATTCGCTGCCGATCTCGAGTTCTGGATCGATGCGCTTGGCTTCGGTCAGGCGCAGTTCCTTGGATTCGTCTTCCAAGTCTACATCGGCCACGACGGTCTGGATACGCCACAGCGTCTGTTCGCCGGTGGTCGGGTCGATCTTGGCGCGGATGTCGTGCTCCTGGCCGTACTTGGCCTTGGCCGCCTTCTCGATGGCTTCCTGCATGGCTTCGACAACAATGCGCTGGTCGATCGATTTTTCCTCTGCAACCGCTTTGGCGATCTGCAGAATTTCCAGCCTGTTGGCTGAAACGCCGATTGTACTCATGTGACGTCTCCCGTCTTCTCGTTAGTGTCTGTGTCATCGTCGGATTCGTCGATCTCGAATTCCTCAAGACCGTCTTCATCCATTTGTGGCGGCAGGCTGCCATCGGCGCGTGCGGCATCAATCAGGGCGTCGGTGAGGACGAGCGTGGCGCGGCTCATTTCGTTGACATGTGCGACCAGTTCGGTCGCGTCGTCCAGTTCGATATGGGCGCCGGCATCATCTTCGCCGGTAATCGTGCCGGAAAATCTGCGGCGACCGTCAAGCGGCCGGATCAGTTCTATCCGGACTTCATGTCCGATCCAGCGGGCGAAATCGCCCGGCCGGGTCAGCGGTCGGTCTATGCCCGGCGTGGAAACCTCGAGCGTATAGGCTTCCTTGATCGGGTCGGATTCCTCGAAGACCGGGCTGAGGGCCCGCGAAAGCTTGGCGCAATCTTCCACGCTGGTGGGTGCGCCGCCTGCTCGCTCGGTCATAATTTGCAGTCCGGGACGGCGTCCGCCCATGACGCGCAGGCGCACGATTTCCAGCCCGAGGCCCGCTGCCACGGGGGCAGCGATCTCGAGAATACGGCGTTCCTGTTCAGTCAGGGCAATCATGGTATTGGGCAAATCCGGGCAAAGAAAAACGGCGGCCCCGTTGCCGGAACCGCCGCCGATATTTTTCGACTTGGCCCCATTATAGTCGTGTCGCGTGTCGATGTCGAGCGTTCAGTCCAGCGCGACGGGAAACAAACGGAAAACAGCGGCCCTGTTGCCAGAGCCGCCGTTCATTTCGCCGGGTCAGGCGACAACAGGACTAGAGAACCTTGAGGTCGATCGCAGAGGTCTTGCCCCGGCGCTCGACCTTGTAGAGTTCGCAGGAGATCGCCTGGTCTTCGGCCAGCGTGCGCAGGCCGGAGCGTTCAGCGGCGGAAATGTGCACAAACACATCTGTGCCGCCATCGTCAGGCTTGATGAAGCCAAAGCTCTTCTGGTCGTTGAACCATTTCACTTTGCCAGTTGCCATAATTGAATTCCTTCGCGCTTATCCAAAACGATCAGGCCCGGAGATGAGTCTGATCCGCCTATCGAAACGGGTAGGAAGAAAGTCATTGCTGTCGGTCTGACGGGGTCTTGATATTCAGACCGACCGAATTCTATGGCTATATGAAACGCATAAGTGCGACATTTCGTCAAGTATTCGCGGGGGCCGTGGCTACACGCGGAAGTCGAGCCAGACCGGCTCGCAATCCCCGAGGCGTTTGGCTTCGTAGCGGGTTGGCACGTGGTCTTCTGGTGGTGTGCGCCAGTCATCGGCGCGCTCTGCCTGCCAGGCAAAACCGCCATGGGCGAGAAAACGCGTGAGGGCTTCGTCGGCATAGCTCGCGACATCGGTAGCGAAGCGCACCCGGGCGCCGGGCGCAAGGATACGGTGGAGTGCAGCGAGGAAGTCCGGCTGGATCAGGCGTCGCTTCTGCTGTTTCTTCTTGGGCCACGGGTCTGGAAACAGGATGAAGGCCTGGTCAACGGAGTGATCTGCCAGGCTGGCCATCAGGGGCCGCGCATCGTCCATCCACAGCCTGACATTGGTGAGGCCATTCTCCTTGATGCCCGTCAACGCCTTGGCCATGCCTTCGATGAAGGGCTCGCAACCGATGAAACCGGTGCCCGGCGCCCGTTGCGCCTGTTCAATCAGATGCTCGCCGCCGCCAAAGCCGATTTCGAGGCAAACCGGTCCAGCCTTGGCAAAAAGGGCATGCGGGTCGAGCGCTGCGTCTGCCCCGACTGGGACGGTCAGGCCGGGCAGCATGTCATCGACCAGCGCCTGCTGGCGCACTGACAGGGCACGGCCTCCCGTTCGGCCGAATGTGCGAATGGGACGGAACTGGGGATCGGGTGTGCGGGAGGTCATGCGCCCGCGTCTTGCCTCAGCCGGTGGGCGCAATCAATCCCGTTGTTTCGGTTCGAAGGCCGAGGCAGCCGCGCGCACGGTACCGAGAAGCGATTTGCGCAGCGAATTGTCCTCGATTTTCTGGAAGGCCGCGATGAGTTCCAGCGTTTCCGAATTCATGACGGGCGCATGCGCCTTGCCATCTTCGATGGCCTGGGCGTTCTCATGTTCGACGAAGCCCTCGGCACCCTCGTAAAAATACGTGATCGGAACACCCAGTACAGATGCGATCTCGAAAAGGCGTCCGGCCGATACCCGGTTGACGCCCTTTTCGTACTTCTGGACCTGCTGGAATGTCAGGTTGAGAAGTTCGCCAAGTCGTTCCTGCGTCAGTTTGAGTTCGCGGCGGCGCCACCGCACGCGCTGGCCGACTACCCGATCAATCCCACTTGGTAGTTTGTTCTCTGACATATCCCACCCGGTGCACGCTTTGCCCGCAATTGCTGGACATGTTAACGCCGCCAGCTTGCGAAAGCTAGGCCTGCGAACAAGCAGAGAGTAAGCCAGAACAGGACAATTCCGATACGATGTTGGTAAATCGTGACGCTGGCAGGTACGGGCAACCGGCCGCGGCCATAGGCAGCGTTCCATCCTTCGGGGGCGTCTGCCACTGGTGCGCCGCGCAAGACTTCGCGTCCGTAACCGTCGAGAATCGCCGACGCGCCACGACTGGCAACCCGGGCCATGGGAAGACCAGTTTCGATCGCGCGGTACCGGTTCTGGGCATAGTGCTGGGCTGGTCCCATGCCGCCACCGAACCAGCCATCATTTGAAATCACCACGAGCCAGTCTGCGCGTCCGTTGAGGCTGGCGTCGCGCGGGATCGATGGATACAGCCCTTCGTAGCAGATCATGGCAACAAATGGCGGGACATTGTCCGCATAGATCACGGCCGGTCCGGGGCCGGGCCTGAATCCATCCGTCGCCATCTGCTGCATGGCCCCGGGCAGGATTCCCGAAATGTAGCGGCCGAAGGGAATGATCTCTGAAGCGGCCAGCTCGCCAAACGGCACCAGGCGGTGCTTGTCATAAAGCGCAAGCGGTCCGGAACGTGCGGCGCTCTGGTCGAGCACGGTCAGGCTGTTGAAATAGGCGCGCTGGCTGTCATCGGTGATCTCGTAGCGGGTCGTGCCGACAATCAGGACGCGCGGCCCGAGATAGGCGTCGATAATGTCGATGGCGTTCGGATCCTGAAGAAGGTTCACCGGTATCGCGCCTTCCGGCCATATGATGATGTCGCCCGGCGCGCCATCCTCGGTCTTCAGCATCTTGATGTATTCCTTGAGGATTGCGTCCTGCCCGACCTTCCACTTCTCGTCTTGCGAAACGCCTGAATCCATAAGAACGACAACCGTGTCGGAAAGCGGCGATGGCTCGGCAATGCGCTGAGCGCCCCAGGCCCAACCGAGCGCGATGAGAATGCCGGATGCAAAGGTCGGCAACATCCTTACGGCCAGTCCGCGCGCGTCGCGGGTATCGACAAGGGCGGCAGGCGCAGACACGACGAAAATGGTCAGCAGCGTGAGCCAGTAGACACCGCCGATCGAGGCGGCCTGGGACAGCGCCCCGCCGGGCATCCAGGTGGTGCCAGGCAGGTTCCACGGGAAACCGCCGAACAGGTGGCCGCGCACATATTCGGCGAGTGAGAAGAAGAGGGCAAAAACAAACACGCGTGACGGCGAGGCCGACCAGAACGCACCGGCCATGGCGCCTGCTGCGCCCCAGATCAGCGCCATGCCTGCCGGCAGGAGAATGAGCGGCATCCAGAGGAAAATCGCGTATTTTTCGGGTTCGACCAAAAAGGGCGACGCCGTCCAGTGCATGCTGATCAGGAAGAAGCCGACGCCGAAGGCCCAGGTCCGCATGAAGATGGCCTTGCCCCAGTTGCGGTGTCCGCGCGCGCCATCCAGCATCCAGACCAGCCCGGTGAACGAAATCACCAGAACGGCGCTGAAGTGGAAGGGGGCAAAAGCGACCGCCGAGAAGGCGCCAAGCAACAGAGCTGTGCCGGCTGCGGCCCAGCCTGTCAGGCGCGCGAACGCCTCATGCAGGGGGCCAAGGGCGGTGAACCCGTGGCTGCGCACTCCGTCTGTCATGCTTTACTCCTGGGGTTGCGGCGCGGAGCCAACCTCCGGTGTTCGCAGGCGAAGGCGACGAATGCGCCGCGCATCGGCGTCCATGATTTCGATTTCGACCCCTGATGGGTGCCGAAGGACCTCGCCGCGGACGGGCACTTTGCCAGCCAGCGCGAACACGACGCCGCCAAGCGTGTCGATGTCACTATCCATGTCGGCAAGATCAAGATCAATTCCGGTTTCCTCTGCGAAATCGTCGATTTCGGTCCGTGCGTCGGCCTCCCAGACGCGCTGGCTGCGACGCACGAACATGGGCTCCTCATCGTCGTGTTCGTCTTCGATGTCACCGACGATTTCTTCTACAAGGTCTTCGAGCGACACAAGGCCGTCGGTGCCGCCATATTCGTCGACCACGAGGGCAAGGTGTATGTGCGTTGACTGCATCTTTACAAGCAGATCTGTCAGCTTCATCGACGGCGGAACATACAGCACTTCGCGGTGCAATCGTTCTAGCGGTTGCTTGGCGGTTTCTCCACCTGCCGCCAGTTCCTTCACGACATCCTTGATGTGCACGAACCCGATCGGATCGTCGAGCGACTCGCGGAACACCGGTAGGCGCGAATGGGTCACTTCGGCGAAGTATTTCAGGAGTTCCGGAAACTCCATGCCGACTTCGACGGCTTTGACTTCGGCGCGCGCAACCATGACGTCTACGACGCGCATCTGTTCGAATTCCTCGATACGCAGGCGCATTTCGTGGGGGCTGGTGGCGGGTTCGCCGATGCCGGGCTCTGTCGCCAGTTCCGCGTTACGGTCCTTGCGGCCGAAGCCGAGCATCTTGCGTAATCGCCCGCTCGGGGTAGGGTCTGAAGGGTCTGGGTCACTCATGTCGTCGGTGCTCTAGTCTGAATCATAGGGATTGGCTATGCCGAGAGATGCCAGTGCGGAGATTTCCAGTGATTCCATGATGGCGGCTTCGTCTGGTTGCATGTGGTCATGGCCGAGCAGGTGAAGGTATCCGTGGATCAGCAGGTGGGTCAGATGGTCGGGCAAGGTTTTGGCCTGGGTGGCCGCGTCGCCCGCGCAAACGCCATATCCCACGGCGATATCGCCGAGCAGGGGGCGGTCCATTTCAAGCGCCGGAAAGGACAGGACGTCGGTCGCCTTGTCGATGCCGCGGAAGTCCTTGTTCAGCTGTCTGAGCACCGCGTCATCGGTCAGCAGGAGCGAAACGGTTCCTTCGGCAGGCGCAACGCTCCAGCCGGCGGCGAAGGCCCGGCGGCTCAGGGCTTCAAGGTCTCCGAGGGCGTCCCAGCTGTCCTCTTCCACGATCAGGTCGAGATTGATCATGGCGGCTGTCAGACCTCTCCTGCGGCGGCATAGGCATCGATGATGCGGCTAACGAGGCCATGGCGCACGACGTCTGCGGCCGTCAGGTGATAGGCATGGACGCCTTCGACACCGTCGAGAATCTTGAGTGCGTGCTTCATGCCGGATGGCTGGTGGGCGGGCAGGTCGACCTGCCCGGGGTCGCCGGTGACGACCATGCGGCTGTCGCGGCCCAGACGCGTCAGCACCATTTTCATCTGCGAGACGGACGTGTTCTGCGCCTCATCGACGATCACGAAAGCGTTCTTGAGTGTGCGGCCGCGCATGAAGGCAAGCGGGGCGACCTCGATCTCGCCGCGCGCCATGCGGCGTTCCATCTGTTCCTGGCCCATGAGTTCGCGCAGCGAATCCCAGATCGGCAGCATGTAGGGATCGACCTTTTCTTCCAGCGTGCCGGGCAGGAAGCCGAGTTTCTCGCCCGCTTCGACCGCCGGGCGGGTCACGATCAGGCGCTGGCGCAGGCCGGAGGTCAGCTCCGCGACGCCAGCGGCGACAGCGAGAAAGGTCTTGCCCGTGCCGGCAGGACCGACACCGAAGACAAGGGCATTGTCTGAATTGGCCAGCAATTCGAGATATTTCGCCTGTCCGCGCGTCTGGGGCTTGATCGGCTTCTTCAGGCCGACCAGTCCGCCGAAGGTCTGGGCTGGGGTGCGGGCGGCTTCAAGTGCGCCTTCGAGTTCCATATCATTGGCCTCGGTGCCGCTGCGGATGCGGCGCTCAAGCTCTGCGAGTGCCGCTTCGGCAATCGAGACGCCTTCCTCGGTGCCGACGAGAAGAATGCCGCCACCCTGGCTTTCGGCGCGCAGGTCGTATGCGGCGAGCCGGTTCTCGAGCAGCTGGAGGTGGCGGTGATGCGGGCCGCACAGGTCTTGCAGCCGCGCGGCATTGCGGACTTCGAAGATGCGGCTGACGGGCGCCGCGCGTGACGCCGGTTTGCGGGGCTTCAGAGTCACGCAGCCGCCTCGCGGGCCGAGACGAACTCGCCGGTCAGGGAATTGAGGCTGGAATCCACGACGTGCACGGAAGCGATCTGGCCGATCAGTTCGATGGGCCCATTGAAGTGGACAGCCTGCTGGTAGGGCGAGCGGCCATGAACCTGGCCCGGCTGGCGTCCTTTGCCGGTGACAAGCACGTCGAGAGTCTGGCCGATCTGGGATGCGTTGAAGGCCGTCTGCTGGTCGCGCAGCAAGGCCTGCAGCGCCTGGAGCCGGGTATTCTTCACGTCTTCGGGAACCTGGCCGAACATTTCAGCCGCCGGGGTCCCGGGACGCCTGGAATACTTGAACGAATAGGCGGTGGCGAACCCGGTCTGGCGAACCAAGTCCATCGTGGCGTCGAAATCCGCGTCGGTCTCGCCGGGAAAACCGACAATGAAATCCGAGGCAAGGGCAATGCCGGGGCGTGCCACGCGCACTTTTGCGATGATGTCATGGAAATCTGCCGCCGTGTGGCCGCGATTCATCGCCTTGAGAATACGGTCTGAACCCGATTGAACCGGCAAGTGCAGGAAAGGCATCATTTCCGGCGTGTCGCCGTGTGCGGCAATCAGGTCGTCGTCCATGTCGCGCGGGTGGCTGGTCGTGTAGCGGATACGGTCGATCCCGCCGATCTTTGCAATGTGGCGGCAAAGCTGGCCGAGGTCCCAGTCCGGCCCTCCTTCTATGGCCGGTGCTGCGCCATGGAAGGCATTGACGTTTTGGCCGAGGAGGGAGATCTCGCGCACGCCCTGTGATGCAAGGCTGCGCGCCTCGACGACAATATCATCGACGCTGCGGGAGAGTTCGGCGCCGCGCGTATAAGGCACAACACAGAACGTGCAGAACTTGTCGCAACCTTCCTGCACCGAGAGGAAGGCTGTCGGGCCGTCTGCGGCGCGCGCTTTGGGGAGCGCGTCGAATTTTTCCAGCGTTTCGAATTTGGTCTCCAGTCGGTCGCCGACGGCACGGCTGACGCGGGCGATCATTTCCGGCAGCTTGTGATAGGCCTGCGGGCCGAGCACGAGATCGACGGCGGGCTGGCGGCGGATCAGTTCCTCGCCTTCGGCCTGGGCTACGCAACCGGCCACGGCGATGGTCATGCGCCCACCGGACGCCTCTTTCATCCGCTTCAGTTGGCCAAGTTCGGAATAGACCTTTTCGGTCGCCTTTTCGCGGATGTGACAGGTATTGAGTACGACAAGGTCAGCCTGCTCGGGCCCGTCCACCGGCGCATAGCCAAGCGGGCGCAGCACATCGCGCATGCGTTCGGAATCATAGACGTTCATCTGGCAGCCATAGGTCTTGATAAACAGGCCTTTGGGCGGCTTCGCAGTATCGGTTGAATTCATCCGCGGGCTTATGCCTGAAAAGCGCCTGTCCTGCCAGAACCTTGTGCGCCTCCGCCTGTATCGCAGCCGGGGAACGGTCCGTCTGTGACAAAGCCTTCACACACGGGCAAACCGGGCTAGGGTGAGGCCAAGTCAATCTAGAAGGAGGCCGGGGAGGCCCATGGAAAATTTTGTAAACCTTATCCGGAACGTCAGCGGATTCATCTGGGGGGGCGCTTGGAACGGCGAAGCCATCCTTCCGATGGGGCCGCTGGCGTTCGTTTTGCTGGGAACCGGACTGTTCTTCATGTTCCGTTTGGGCGGCCGGCCCCTGCGACGCTTCTTCCCGGCCTTTAAGGAAGTATGGGACGGCCGGAAGGCGCAAGGCGAAGACGGCGCCATCACGCCCTGGCAGGCCTTGTCGACCGCGCTGTCGGGACAAGTGGGTACCGGCAATCTCGCGGGTGTGGCGACCGCCATCACGCTGGGCGGCGCCGGCGCAATCTTCTGGATGTGGGTGACCGCGATTTTCGGCATGGCGCTCGCCTTCTCGGAAAGCTCACTGGCCGTTAAATACCGTGAGACCGACGAATATGGCCGCATCAATGGCGGACCCATGTATTATATCAAGAACGGTCTTGGTAAGAACTGGGGCTGGCTGGCCGTCATTTTCTGTATCGGTACGCTGTTCTCGGCGATGGCGACGGGCTCGATGATCCAGGCGAACTCGATTGCCCAGACGGCCGTGGAAACCGCCCGGTCCAACTTTGGTGTCTCGATTCCGCCATGGTCTATCGGCCTTGTCCTGGCCGGACTGGTGTTTGCCGTCATTATCGGCGGTATCAAGTCGATCGGTTCGGTTGCCGGCAAGGTCGTCCCGGTCATGGCAGCAGCCTACGTGCTTGCCGCGCTGGTCGTGCTCATCCTCAATGCCTCCGAAATTCCGCATGCTTTCGGGACAATCTTCGCATCGGCCTTCGGCCTGCAGGAAGCGGTTGGCGGCGCAGCCGGTTACACGATGGCAGCGGCGGTTCGCGCGGGTGTCGCCCGCGGTCTGTTCTCGAATGAGGCCGGTCAGGGTTCGGCCCCGATTGCTCACGCCGCAGCGCAGACAAAGAATCCGACCCAGCAGGGTGAAATCGCCATGATCGGCGTGTTCATCGACACGATCGTGATCTGCACCATGACCGCACTGGTCATCCTGACGGTCTCGGGCGACTTCAAGCGGAGCCCGGCCCTGATTGCAGCAGAACAATGTGTTGCCACCAATGCGGCGGCGCTGCCCGATGGCACTAGCGTCGGAGACCTGTTCCCATCGGCGTATCAGGATGGCCGGGACGCCATCGTCGCCGCACGCGGCGCCGAGGCAGCCGGGTTCCTTCAGGCCTGCCGCGCTGGCGGTCTGAAGCTCGGGATCGACCTGCCGCATTCGGCAACCGAGGCTGATGAGGCAGCCTATTTTGCCAAGGCCCTTGCGTCGGCGTCTGATCCAGCCGTGCTGAACGAGGTTCGCTACGTGTATGAAACGGACGCGGAATCGTCCGGCATCACGGCGCGGGCCTATGGTGCGGCGCTGCCGTATGGCGAATGGGTGGTGACCATTGCGCTGTTCTTCTTCGCGTTCACCACGATCATTGGCTGGACCTATTATGGCGAACAGGCTGTGACCTATCTGCTCGGCGAGTGGGCGACCCATCCGTTCCGGTATCTCTGGGTGATCGTTGTCTTCGCCGGCACGCTCGTCACGGATACGGATGCGCTGTGGCTGCTCGGTGATATCGCCAATGCGTCGATGGCATTCCCGAACCTGATTGCGCTGCTGGCCCTGTCAGGGGTGGTGTATGCGATGCACAAGCGCAATGGCGATCCTGATGCAGGACACCCCGTGCATGACTATAGCGAAGAGCCCCGCCATCCCGAACAGGAATAGGCGCTGATCCCGATCAGGAAGCCCCGTTCCCGCTTGCCGGGGACGGGGCTTTTTCATGGGCACTCCCGCGAGAGGCGATTGACGCGTTCCGTCAGCGGCGAATTTCTGGCTTAATATGCTAGAATATGTGTGGGGACACCGAGCATGAAACTGAAAATCGCTTTCAGCCTGATCGCCAGCCTTGTCTGCCTGTCCAGTGCCGCCTTCGCGCAGGCGCGGGGATTGCTGATTTCCTATGCGACCGAGCCGGGTTTCACGGCGTTTGACGGCGAGAACCAGCACAGCCCGTTTACCGAAGCGCTGGCGGCGGTTCTGCCGGTGGAGTGGCTGATTGCCGAACAGGTGTTCAAGCGCGTGGCGGACCGCGTCAGCGCAGCCACGGAGGGCGCCCAGACGCCGTTCTACAATAGCGGCCTGACCGGCGAGGACATCTGCTTTTCCCGGTGCACGGCTGGCGGCTGCATTTCGAGCGCCGAGCAGACCGTGTTCGACCTGGCCGAGAGCCCTTGCGAATACGCCGCTTTCCTAGACCAGTATCCGGCGAGCCCGCTGACAACGCTGGCGAGGACGCGGGCAGAGGGCTGTAACGGCGTCGCCGGAGGAAGCGGACGGGATGTGACGTCCCTGTCGGAGGACATTCCGGGCGCACCTGCGGATTCCGCGCCGTGGACGCCCACTGTTGTCGCGGCCGGATCTGATCTCAGCGCCTCGCTCGCGTGCATTGCGGATCATGCGAAAGCCGACATGTGCAAGCCGGACGACTGGAGCCAGGTCTACGAGAACTGCAAGACCTACGAACACGCCTTGCTGGACGATGGCAGCCTGCTGCAGGCGGTCAGCGGCGGCATGTGCACAGCCGCCGGCTGGCCAGCGCTGATGAAGCGCTACACATGGCAAGCGCAGAACGAAGACGCCTTTCGCGACAAATACGCCGCCCAGCCGAACGATTTCCGTTCGGCGATGACGTGCCTCGATGCCTATGCCCGCACGGATCGCTGTACCGAGAGGCGCTGGAGCGATGTCTAGGAAACCTGCCGCACCCAAGAGCATGAGCGTCTGAATGACGGCGTGCTGCATGCGGCCGTGAAGGCTGGCCAGTGCTCGGCCAAGGGCTGGGGGACGCTGCAGATCCGGCTGGGGGCTGTCAGCGGCTATCTCGAGCAGAAATCGGTCGTGCCTGATGTGCAGGAGCAGATGAAGAGCAAGATGCCGATCCAGCAGCAGTCTCCCGACCTTGGCGACATGCTGAAGGACGACGGCTACACCAAGCAACAGGTCCAAAAGTACTGATTGTCGGGGCCATCGGGCACTGCATACGATAATCGGAACGATGCGTAGTGCTCTTGCGGCAGGGCTGTCTGTCGCGCCTCGGCGGGCCCTGAATCGGCCTGTAGCGGGTGAAATGCAAGGGTGTGGTCGTGGGGAGCCGGCGGTGCGGTCAGGGAGTGGCCAGGGTGAGGTCGGTCCGGACTCTGGCCCCAAAATGAGAAAAACCCCGGCCATAAGGCCGGGGCGTTCCCACTCTACGCATCATAGAAGACCCGTCGGTCTTACATGAAGCCTTTGAACTTGTCTTTGAAGCGCGACACGCGGCCACCGCGGTCGAGCATCTTGCCGTCGCCGCCAGTCCAAGCTGGATGCGACTTGGAGTCAATATCCAGAACCAGCTTGTCGCCTTCGGCGCCATAGGTTGAACGGGTCTGGTACTCGGTGCCATCGGTCATCACAACGTTGATGAAGTGATAATCGGGATGCCCTTCTTTTTTCATAGCCTGGGCCTCTCTATGTAGCCTGGTGTAACGGGTTGAATTCGCAGGAGGTGCGCTGGCATGTCTCAGCCATTTTTCGAAGCCCGGCGTGTAACTGAAACAGCGGCGTCCCGCAAGAGGGCGCTTGCATTGAATTGATGCGTGCGCGCAGAAAGAACTCCCATGGCCGATACAGAAACCAGCCTCGTCGAGGATCGCCGCACGACGCTTCCCGAGGGCGGGGAAGGCATGGCGCGCCCGAAGGGCCGCAGCCTGAAGCCCCTGACGCTGCTCTTGCCGTATTTCAAGAAACATTGGGTGACGGTCGGCGTTGCCCTGGTTTTCCTCATTCTGGCGGCTGCCGCCAGCCTGTTCATTCCGATCCTGCTGGGCCAAGCGGCTGATGCCGGCCGCTCGGCCGGCGGCAATACCGAGATGCTTCTGACCCTGATCAATGATGCCTTCCTGTGGGTGTTCCTTGCGGCGATTGCCTCGGGCCTGCTGGGCGCGGTGCGCTTCTACTTCGTCTCGCGCTTCGGCGAGCGGGTGGCGGCTGACCTGCGCCGTGACCTCTATGCCCATCTCCTGAAGCTCTCGCCCGCCTATCACTCGAAGATGCGCTCTGGCGAAGCCGTGTCGCGCCTGACGGCGGACATAACCCTGATCGAGACCTTCCTTGGCACGTCTGCCTCGCTGGCCACCCGTACGCTGCTGACGACGACGGGCGCGCTGGTCATGATGATGGTGGTGAACTGGAAGCTTGGCCTGACGCTGCTGGCCATGCTGCCGATCGCGGTCCTTCCGGTGATGGGGATTGGCCGTATCATCAGGAAAATGTCGAACCGGGCGCAATCACGTCTGTCGGATGCCGGAGCGGAGGCTGCCGAAGCGCTGGACGCGATCGAACTGGTGCAGGCCTATGGCCGCGAAGAAGGGCGGCTCGCCTCGTTCACGACTGCCATCGAGGCGACGTTCGATGCCGCGATGAAACGGATCGGTGCCCGCGCGATCATGATCGTGATGGTGTCGGTGTTGCTGTTTGGCGGCTTTGTGGGGGTGCTGTGGCTCGGCGCGCGCAGTGTGGCGACGGGTGAGATGACATTCGGCAACCTCGCCTCCATGGTGATGTATGCGCTCTATGCAGGGTCTGGCATCGGGATGCTGGCGGAAGTCTATGGCGAAGTGATGCGGGCAGCGGGCGCCGCCGACCGTGCCGCCGAAGTGCTGAACACCGCAATCGAGATCGAAGCGCCGCAACACCCGGTGGCGCTGCCCGCAAAGGTCGCCGGCGCGCTGGCATTCGATCATGTGACTTTCCGCTATGGCCACGAGACGCTCTCGGCGCTCGAGGATTTTTCGCTGTCGGTGAAACCAGGCGAGTTTGTTGCGCTTGTTGGTCCAAGCGGGGCCGGCAAGACGACCGTGTTCCGGCTGGCATTGCGCCTGTTCGATCCCCAGAAAGGGAACGTGACGCTCGATGGCGTGCCGTCAGTCGCGGCAGACCCGGCTGACTGGCGCCACCAGTTTGCCTATGCGCCGCAGGAATCCGCGCTGTTCACGGGGACGGCGGCTGAGAATATTGCCTTCGGCACGGACAATCCGGATAAGGCTTTGCTGGAACATGCCGCGCGCATGGCGGAGGCGATGGAATTCCTTGCCGAAAAGGACGGCCTGGCGACGGATCTTGGCCAGAAGGGCCGAAGCCTGTCGGGCGGCCAGCGCCAGCGCGTGGCGCTGGCGCGGGCTCTGGTCCGGGACGCGCCGGTCCTGTTGCTGGACGAGGCAACCTCAGCGCTCGATTCCGAGAGCGAAGCCGCTGTGCGCCGCGCAATTGCGAATGCTGCCGAAGGCCGCACGACGCTGGTGATCGCGCACCGCCTGTCGACGGTAAGGCGGGCCGACCGGATCGTGGTGATGGAACATGGCCGGATCGTGGAAGAGGGGACGCATGACCAGCTGGTTGCGCAGGGCGGGCTCTATGCGCGGCTGGCCGAATTGCAGTTTGCCAGCGAGACGGCCTGAACCTGCGCGCAGCGCGGCCCCGATTGGCAGTCTAGCAGTATTTGGACCCCATCGATGCTTCGTAACGCTCAATCGGCCCCATCCCTGCCGCAGCTCTTCGCTCGTTCAGCTGTTCTGGCCTAGACGAGGCGTGGGCCCTCCGGGTGCCATTCCCTGTGCCGAACTTTTGTAGCGCGCCCTCCTTGAGGGCAATGCGGTCAGACAGCATGGCGACATTCCGTGGGTTCGTTTCTCCGCTCGCCATACGACCAGTCAGGTCGGTAAGGGCCTGTTTCTGCCAAGCTTCATTTCCAGAGTGCTGAATCAAAAGAAATGCGGCGGCATCGGCGCTCTCGCCATATGTTCCAACGGAGAACCAGCCCATCTGGCGCATGGTCGCTTGGAGCCACGCATCGTTACTCGCGGAAATTGTATCGGCACTTTTCCTGAATTCCTCATAAGCCATGGCAAGGATTCGGATGTCGTTCGTTGACTGTCCGGTCACGGAAACGAGAAGCTGTGCGATATACGCATCGACGAAGGCGCGTTCATAGAGTTCACATTGGAATGGCAGATCGCCATCGCAGTCTGCGTACATCTTGAGATAATATTCCCACGTCGTATCCAGTTCGCCGTCAGGAGCAGAGGGCGGACTCAATACGTTCAGCGCTTTGACGTAGGCGTCCGTCTGTTCACCAGCCTTTGGGGCAAGGGTTGCACAGGCGGAAAGCGATGCCAGGACAAGTGACATCTCTACTGTTCGTAAGCGGGTCATATACATCCTTCCCTGTCTGGAAGACTGCATGCCAATATTCGAACGTTTGCCAGCGAGACGGCCTAGCCTTTACGCAGCTTCTTGACCTTGCCATCGATCGTGAAGGCGAAGGCGAGCGACAGGATCAGCGGCACCCAGATGGGCAGCTCACCAAGCCCGGGCGCGCCGAACGCCGCTGCGAGGTGATCGTCAACGCACCACCATAAAAGCCATAACCACATGATATTTCTCCGCTAACTCGAACACCTCACAGAGTTGAGATAGCGAAGGATGGCATGGATTGGCAGGGGCGGGGCCCTATTCGGCGGCCTGAAGGATCACGGTGGGCTCGCGGTCGCCCGAGAAAGTCAGCACACCATCTTCGATCGGCGCCTTGCGAAGGTTCTTCATATCCTCGCGATAGTTCATGTTGAGCTTCCAGGGCTTTTCCTTGTGCTGGCGGGGAAGCGAGTCGATCGCGCGCGCGAAATAGCCAGACGAGAAGCCGACCACGAAGGGGTCTGTTTCGGCCGGGAAGTGGTCGAGATAGGGCATGACGCTGGTGGTGCCTGTTTCGGTCATATGGTTCAGCACGCGGCAGACATATTCCGACGTGAGATCTGCCTTCAGGGTCCACGAGGCGTTCGTGTAGCCGAATGTCAGCGCCATGTTCGGGACGTTGGACAGCATCACACCCTTGTAGTTCAGAAGCTCTCCAGCATGGATCGGCTGGCCGTCGATGCTTGCCTCGATGCCGTTCATGTATTGAAGGTTCAGACCGGTGGCCGAGATAATGATATCGGCTTCCAGCGTCTCGCCGGATTTCAGGCGGATGCCGTCAGTGGTGAATGACTCGATATGGTCAGTGACAACGTCGGCCTTGCCCGATTTGAGGGCTTCGAACAGGTCGGAATCCGGAACGAGGCACAGGCGCTGTTCCCACGGCTTGTAGGTGGGGGTGAAGTGCTTCTCGACGTCATAGTCGGGGCCAAGTTCCTTGCGGACCATGCCGAGCAATTGCTCGCGAACCTTTTCGGGCTTCGTCTGGGTCTGGTTGTAGAAGAACTGACCCATCGTGACGTTGCGCCAGCGAATGACGTTGTAGGCCCAGCTCTCGGGCAGGATCTTGCGCAGGAAGGTTGCGAACTTGTCGACCGCCGGGCGCGACACGACATAGGATGGCGAGCGCTGCAGCATGGTGACATGCGCGGCCTTGTCGGTCATCGCCGGGACCAGCGTGACGGCTGTTGCGCCTGAGCCGATGATGACCACTTTCTTGCCGGTATAGTCCAGATCTTTCGGCCAGAGTTGGGGGTGAATGATCTCGCCCTTGAAGTCGGCTTCGTTCGGGAAGTCAGGCCGGAACGGCTTGTCGTAGCTGTAATAGCCGCCGCACAGGAACAGGAAGCGGCATGTCGTGAGTTCGGTCGTGCCGCCATGATCCAGGGTGACGTTCCAGAGATGGTCGGCGCTGGACCAGTCTGCGGCCACGACCTTGGTATTGAACTGGATCTTGTCGGTAATGCCGTTTTCGTCGGCGGTTTCCCGGACATATTTGCGGATATTGGGACCATCAGCGATGGCCTTCGCATCTGTCCACGGTTTGAAATTGTAGCCCAGCGTATACATGTCGCTGTCCGAGCGGATGCCGGGATAGCGGAACAGGTCCCACGTGCCACCGATCGCGTCGCGCGCTTCGATGATCCGGAAGGTCCGGTCAGGGCACTCCCGGGTGAGGTGAACCGCTGCGCCAATTCCTGAAAGGCCCGCGCCGATGATGATTACGTCTGTGTCTGTCTGGGTCATGCCCTGACTTTACAATGGCAATGCGAATGCCACAATACTTGACGCAGGTGTCACTTATCCAATTTTGCCGGGCTTAGTCGATCGCTGCGGCCTTGCCGAAAGCAGCCGCGTGGCGGATCTGCTTCTGGACGAGAGGGAGGATGTCCTCGTTGCCGGCGACGATTGAGCCTGTTTTCAGGATGTCACCGCCGTCGATCTCTTCGACATATCCGCCTGCTTCGCGCACGAGAACGACGCCAGCGGCGACGTCCCAGGACTTGAGGTCACGCTCCCAGAAGCCATCGAACCGGCCGGCGGCAACCCAGGCGAGGTCGAGCGCAGCCGAGCCATAGCGGCGGATACCGGCGCAGACGGGGGTCATCGCGGCGATCTCGCGCGCAAAGCCGATGTGCCAGGCTTCCGCCTTGCCGACCCATGGCGTGCCGGTGGCGATGACGGAATCAGCCAGCTTGCGGCGGGTTGCCACGCGCAGCTTGCGCTGTTCGAGCCAGGCGCCGCGACCGGTTTCGGCCCAGAAGATTTCATTTTTGGCGACATCGAAGACGACGCCGGCGAACAGCTTGCCTTCGCGCTCAAGGGCGATGGAGACGCAATAGTGCGGCTGGCCGTGCAGGAAGTTCAGCGTGCCGTCGAGCGGGTCGACGATGAACCGGTTGGACTTGTCGGTGCCCTCGATGATGCCGCGCTCTTCCATGACGAAACCATAGCCCGGGCGGGCCTTGGAGAGCTGGGAATAGATGATTTCCTCGGCGCGGTGATCGGCGTTCGAGACGAAATCGCCCGGGCCCTTCTTGGAGACCTGGAGATTTTCGACTTCGCCGAAATCACGCGCCAGCGCCCGGCCTGCGGCACGGGCGGCGGTGATCATCACGGAACCGACGGGGGAGGGCTTAGACATGTTTGGTCCTGACTAGTCTGCGCGGCGCAGATAGGTGCTGTCGGCGGTCTGGACGACGATGCGCTCGCCGACGCCAACGAAGGGCGGGACAAGGACGCGGATATCGCCGGTGCACATGGCTGGCTTGAAGCTGTTGGCGGCTGTCTGGCCTTTGACGACCGGTTCGGTATCGAGGATTTCGAGTGTGACCTGGTCGGGCAGGGCGACGCCGATCGGACGTTCGCCATAGAATTCGATCTGGACCATCATGGAGTCCTGAAGGAAGGCGCCTTGGTCACCGATGAAATCACGCTCGATCATGATCTGCTCGTAGGTCTCGGTGTCCATGAAGGTGAACGCGTTCTCGTCAGCGAAGAGGAACTGGAACTCTTTCTGCTCAAGACGCACGCGCTCGACCGACTCGTTGGAACGGAAGCGGGTGTTGGACTTCGACCCGTTGAATAGGTTGCGAAGCTCGACCTGGTTGAAAGCGCCACCCTTGCCGGGTTTGACGGCCATGGTCTTGATCGCGCGCCAGACGGTGCCTTCGTGCTCGATGACATTGCCGGGTTTGATTTCATTACCATTGATCTTGGGCATTGAAGTCGTCCTTGTTGGGGTTTGGCGCGGGTTAAGCCTTTGCCGCGCAAGGGTCAAGCGGCGGGTTGTTAACGCGGTTGCAGCTGATCCAGAAGGGCATTGAAGGCCATTACGGCTGCGGCGGCGCCTTCTGGATGGTTCCAGACACCAGAAGAGACGGCGAGGAAGTCGGCGCCAGCGGTGACCAGCGGCGCAGCGTTTTCGACCGTGATGCCACCGATCGCAACGCAGGGGAGTTCCATCGTCTCCTGCCAGAATTCGAGGAGCTCCAGCTCGGCGGGCACGGTGCCGGCCTTGGTGGTCGTCGGGTAGAAGGCGCCGAAGGCAACATAGTCAGCGCCCTGTTCGCCGGCCGCCATGGCGGCGTGCCGGCTATTCTTCGCGGTGGCGCCGAGAATGACGTCGGTGCCGACGATCTCGCGGGCCTGTTTGATGGACATGTCCTCGGGGCCGATATGGACGCCATCGGCGCCCAACTCTACGGCGAGTTCCGAACTGTCATTGATGATTATGGCGGCGCCATAGGCCTGGGCCATGACGGTAACGGCTTCGGCGACGGCCCGCGTTGCGGCGACATCGATCTTGCCGTCTTCACCTTTCAGACGGATCTGCAGGCAGGCGACGTCACCCGCTTCGAGCGCGCCTTCGAGCACGGCGGCGAATTCGGGCACATCATCAATGCGCGGCGGGGTGATGAGATAGAGGCGGGTGCGCTCGCGCAGGGGAATTTTGTCAGCCATGGGCGGGCTCTCTAGCCGAAGCAGGCCGGGGAAGGAAGCAGGCGGTGACGGTTACTTCGGGCCGACGCGCTTTGTGCTGGCGGGATTGCTGGCCAGCGTCTTGCCCTTGCGCATCGGGCGGGGCTCGAGATCACCGCCGCAATTCGGGCAGACACCGTCGAGCGGACCGTCGGCGCAATCGGCGCAGAAGGTACATTCGAACGAGCAGATGAAGGTGCCCACCTCGTCCGGGGCGAGGTCGGCATCGCAGCGTTCACAATTGGGGCGCATTTCAAGCATGGGGGCCCTATTTCTTCTTCTTCGTCTTCGTTGGTGCGGCCTTGGCCGCGTCGATCAGCTTCTTTTCGTAGGCTTCCGGTGTCCAGTCCCGGCCGAGGAAATCGTGCACGAGCTGTGCGGCCGGTTTGGATGAGCCGGGGGCGAGGATCATGTCGCGGTAGCGCGCGGCAGTGGCCGTATCGCGCAGGCCGTTCTTGTCGAACTCGGTGAACAGGTCGGTCGAGATCGCGAGCGACCATTGGTAAGTGTATATGATCGCCGAATACCCATCGAGGTGTCCGAGGCTGGCATAGCGATGCGTGTCGGGCAGGGTTTCGAACGGGCTGAGGGCCGACTGGCGCGCGTCCCAGAGTTGCTCGAAGTCCACTTCGTCCGGCGGTCGGCTGTAATAATCAAGTGAGATATAGGCGTAGGTCAGCTGGCGCAGCGTGCCGAGGCCGGTGCCGAAATCACGCGCGACATTCATCTTCTCGACCAGCGCGCGCGGGATGGTTTCGCCATCCGCATTCACCGCGAACCTGGCGAGCGTGTCATAGTCCCAGACCCAGTTTTGCAGCATCTGCGACGGCGCTTCGATGAAGTCCCATTCGAGATTGCCCATGTTCAGGCTGGCAAAGTCCGGCGGGGCGGAGAACATGCCGTGGATGAGGTGGCCGAATTCGTGGAGGAAGGTCTCGACCTGCTGGTGTTCCATCAGGCCGGTCGTATGGTCACCTGCCGGGAAGTTGCATATCAGCGCGGACACCGGAACGCCGTCAGAGGTCGGCCCGATGCGGACCGGGAAGGCGGCCGCGTGTTTGAACTTGCCGTCGCGCGGAAGCATGTCGAGATAGAAGCGACCGATCAGTTCGCTATTGCGGTGCATTTCATGGGCGGTGACGCTGGGGTCCCAGACGGGTGCGCCGTCCCAAGTGGTGATCTGGACGCCGAACAGGTCTTCGACCAGCGTGAAGATACCGGCGCGGACATTGTCATAGGCGAAATACTGGCGGACCTCCTGCGAATTGAGAGCGTAGTCTGACTGGCGGATCTGTTCGGCGAGATAGACACTGCTCCATTCGGGAACGAGGGTGGCGTCCGGCTGGGTTTCATTCAGCTTGCTCAACAGCCGGCCATGCTCGATGCCTGCAGCATCGGTCGCGGCCGCTTCGACACGCGCGAGGAAGGCTTCGGCCACGTCAGGCGAACCGGTCATCTTGTCTTCGGTGACATAGGCCGCCCAGTTCGGATAGCCGAGCAGGGTGGCGAGTTCGTAGCGCTTTTCGAGCAACTGGTGGAGCTGTTCCACATTCTCGGGCCAGGCGCGGTTGTTGGTCTGGCGCAGCAGGTCCTTGCGCAGGGCTTCGTTCGGCGAATAGGAGAAGACCGGGCCGGTATCGGGATAGTCTGTCGTGATGGTGATCTGACCGTCCTCGCCCGGCGGGTGCGCGTCAATATAGTCTTGCGGCAGGCCGATGAGGTCGTCGATGGAGTCGAGTGTGACGCGGCCCTGGATCTCGCGGAGATTCTTGCTGAACGCCGTGCTGATTTCGGCGAGTTCCGCATTCAGCGAGCGGACCTTGTCGCGGGTCTCTTCGTCCTTGTTGATGCCGGCGCGGCGATAGTCGCGCAGCGTCCGTGCGAGCAGGAAGGTTTCGCGGGGGTTGAGCGTGGCCGCATCAATTGATGTGAGGCGGTCATAGATGCGGCGCGACAGCGACAGACGGGTCAGCAGATCAGACGTTCGCTCCTGACAGGTGGCACCGGATTCGCGGATCGACGGTTCGGGATTGGCCTCGGCAATGACGGAGGCTTCGCCGAATCCGATCGAGACGCCCACATTGACCAGCGTGTCGAGGAAGGCGATGTCGGCGGCGCCTGCCGTATCGTCGCGGCCTTCAAGTTCGGCAATCATCCTGCCCATGAGGTCGAGGGAATTGTCGCAGCGGATGGTGAAAGCGTCGGCGCTGGGGGGTGTCAGGACGAGTTCGGAGATCATCGCCTTCGCGGCCGTGCCGAGGACGTTGACCGAGGCGGGGGCTGGGGTTTCAGCCTGTTTCGCGGCAGGGCCGCAGGCCGACACGATCAGCGAGAGAGCGGCAAACGGCGCGGCGAAGCGAGCAAATTTCATCTGGCGCATTCCTCAGCAGCTGGCGCAAATGCCTTTGCAGAGGCGCCGCCGGGATCTGGCGCAATATGGTCCGCGCCTGTCCTGCATGTCCAGAGACAACCGCCCGGTATGGCGCGCAAGAAAAAGGCGGCCCGAGAGCCGCCTTTTCAAATCGTGGGAGGACTGATCAACCCGCTTTCGAGGCGGTGAAGATGCAATCAATCGTGTCAGCCAGTTTCGCGTCGAATTCCGCTTCGTTCTGCTGGGCCGAAAGCCCTTCGGTAAGGGCGCGCGAGAAGCTGGCAATCATGTTCGTGTTGCACGACAGTTTGGCGTTCGCATCGTCGCGGCTGTAGCCGCCGGACAGCGCGACAACCCGCATGACGCGCGGGTGATCGACCAGCGACTTGTACTGGTTTGCCTTTTCTGGGAGCGACAGTTTCAGCATGACCTGCCTGTCGGCCGGCAAGGCATCGAGCTGTTTGGTGATCTCGGCGCGAAGAATGTCTTCCGCTTCGGCCTTGTCCGCGATGGTGATGGTGACTTCCGGTTCGATGATCGGCATCAGGCCGTGACCGAGGATCTGGCGACCGACATCGAATTGCTGGGCGACGACGGCGGCAATGCCCTTGGGGTTGGCGGCATGGATGACGGAGCGCATCTTGGTGCCGAAGATGCCCTTGGCGACGGCGCGTTCGAGCAGGTGGTCGAGTTCCGGCACCGACTTCATCAGCTGGACGCCGTCCGCCTCGTCGGCGAGGCCCTTGTCGACTTTCAGAAAGGGAACGACGCTGCGCTTTTCCCAAAGGTATTGTGCGGTCGGGATGCCGTCGATGTCGCCCTCCATGGTGCGTTCGAAAAGGATTGCGCCCATGACCTTGTCGCCGGTGAAGGCGGGTGACTTGATGATACGCGCACGCATCTCGTGGATCTTGCCGAACATTTCTTCGTCGTTGGCATAGTCGGTTTCCTCGACGCCATAGAGGCGGAGGGCTTTCGGCGTGGAGCCGCCCGACTGGTCGAGCGCGGCAATGAAGCCGGCTTTCTTGGCGGCCTGTTCGGCCATTGCTGCATTATCCATGATCATTACCGCGTCAAAACTCATTGTTTGGGGACCTGCTGATTGGTTTGCAGGGATTGCTTTCAAGTACCGTGCCCAAAGATTGCGTCAACAATACGTACTGCGCGTGCCTGAGATCTCGAAAATCGCTGCATTTCCGGAGGATTGTGGGCTTTGGGGCCGGTGTCGCGAGGCTAGAGCGCTGAAAATCGGAGCGGAAAAGGGGCGAATCCCGACAGCCGCAATTCACGGCCTTCAGGCCGCGAACAAAATGGGATCGCTATCATTTTGTGGACCCTGCGCGATTTGCCGCAGGGTGTGCCAATCGGGGGCAGGCCTTCAGGGCGTCGATGCCGGGGAGGGGCTTGCCTTCCATCCATTCCAGGAAGGCGCCACCGGCGGTGGAAACGAAGGTAAAATCATCTGCGACGCCGGCATGATTGAGCGCGGCGACCGTGTCACCACCGCCAGCCACGGCGACCAGCTTGCCGGCCTTGGCACGCGCAGCGGCAGCCTTTGCTGCGGCGACCGTGGCGGTATCGAAAGGGGTCAGTTCAAAGGCGCCGAGCGGGCCGTTCCAGACCAGTGTCTTGGCCGAATCCATGGCAGCTCTGAGCGCGGCCACGGTTTGCGGGCCAGCGTCGAGGATCATTTCGTGGTCAGCAACCTCATCAAGGCCGCATGTGCGGTGAGGCGCGTTAGCGGCGAAGTCCCTGGCGACGACAAGATCGACCGGCAGGAGGATTTCGCAGCGATTCTGATTTGCGATCGTCTCGATTTCGCGGGCGGTATCCGCCAGGTCATGCTCGCAGAGCGACTTGCCGACCGAACGACCGCGCGCGGCGAGGAATGTGTTGGCCATGCCGCCACCGATGGCGAGCATGTCGACCTGGGTGACGAGGTTTTTCAGGAGGTCGATCTTGGAAGAGACCTTAGCACCGCCGACCACGGCCAGCACGGGCTTTTCCGGATTCCCGAGGGCCTTCTCGAGAGCGTCGAGTTCGCGCTCCATGGCGCAACCGGCATAGGCGGGCAGGAGTTCGGCAAGGACGGCTGTCGAGACATGGCGGCGATGTGCCGCCGAAAAGGCGTCGTTGACATAGAGGTCGCCGAGCGAAGCGATCTCTTTCGCAAGGTCCATGTCGCCAGCTTCCTCGCCTGCATGGAAGCGGGTATTCTCGAGCAGGATCACCCCGGCAGGCCGTAGGTCGGCAATTGCCGCCTTCACATGGTCGCCCACGCAATCGGCGACGAAACTGACATTCGAGCGGAGCACCTGAGCGAACGCGCCTGCGATGGGCGCAAGGCTCATCTCCGCGACGCGCTTGCCCTTGGGCCGGCCAAAGTGCGCCAGAAGCGCAACCTTGGCCCCCTGCGTGCGCAGGGTCTGCACCGTCTCCACGGCGGAGCGCAGGCGCGTGTCATCGGTGACGAGGCCCTTGTCCATCGGCACATTGAAATCAACGCGCACGAGGGCGGTCTTGCCTTTGAGGTCGCCAGCGTCGGCGATGCGTTTGAAGTTCATCGCCTTCAGGCCTCTACAGGAATTTCGACATCACGAGCGCGGTGTCGCTCATGCGGGTCGCGAAGCCCCATTCATTGTCATACCAGGTCAGGATCGAGACGAAATTGCCGTCCATGACCTTGGTCTGGTCGAGGTGGAAGATCGACGAGCGGTTGTCGTGGATGAAATCGCACGAGACGTTCGGCTGGTCGGTGAAGCCCAGCACGCCCTTCATCGGGCCGTCGTTTGCGGCGGCGATGATTGCGGCATTGATCTCTTCTGGCGTCGTCTTCTTCTTGGAGACGAATTTCAGGTCGACGACAGAGACGTTCGGTGTCGGGACGCGGATCGAGATGCCGTCGAGTTTGCCCTTGAGTTCCGGCAGGACGAGGCCGACGGCCTTGGCGGCGCCGGTCGAGGTCGGGATCATGGAGAGCGCTGCGGCGCGGGAGCGGTAGAGGTCCTTGTGCATCTGGTCGAGCGATGGCTGGTCATTGGTGTAGGAATGGATCGTGGTCATCATGCCCTTCTCGATGCCGATCAGGTCGTTGAGAACCTTTGCGACAGGCGACAGGCAGTTCGTGGTGCACGAGGCATTCGAGACGACCATGTCGTCCTTTGTGATCGTGTCGTGGTTCACACCGAAGACGATGGTCTTGTCGGCATTGGTGGCAGGCGCAGAGACCAGGACGCGCTTGGCGCCGGCTTCGAGGTGAGCCGAGGCCTTTTCCTTGTCAGCGAAGATGCCGGTACATTCCATGGCGATATCGATATCGAGTTCGCGGTGGGGCAGGTCTTTCGGGTCTCGGATGGCGGTGCAAAGGATCGGCTTGCCATTGATGACGATCTTGTCGCCATCGACCTGGACGTCCGCCGGGAAGCGACCATGAACGGAGTCGAAGCGCAGGAGGTGGGCATTCGTGGCGACGGGGCCGAGATCATTGATCGCGACGACTTCAATGTCCTTGCGGTCATGCTCGATGATGGAGCGCAGGACGAGACGTCCGATCCGGCCAAATCCATTGATTGCAACACGTATTGCCATTTTAAAATTCTCCTCAGACGGGACAAAAACTTCGACTTTGCAGGCCCTCTACGATGCTGCGCTCCCCCCGTCCACCCGGATCGCCTGCGGTATCGAGCCACAAAACGGGACTCTGGGGGGTGCGACCATGCGGGGCCGGCTCCAATCTGAGCAGCTTGCAAGTTCCATGCAATTGTAGAGTGGACTTGAGGCGGGGCCCCTGTATTGCCTGTTGGCCTGCCATAGGGGGCCCATCCGGGTGAAACACCGTCTTTCTTGCATCCTGTCACGGCGCCAGCCCTCCGGGCATCGGCACACATGAAACCCGCTGGCCGCACGCTTGCCGACTGGGGCCTGTTCTGGCTGCTGAGCCTGGTCTGGGCAGGCGCCTACATGTTGACGCGGATGGCGGTCGATAAAGGCCATGCCGATGTCGGCCTGCCTGCCGAATGGGTGATTTCTGGCCGCCTGACGATTGGTGCCGTCGCGCTCTGGTGCGTGATGCTGGCCAGGCGCCAACACCTGCCGCCGCTGACTGACCGCCGCCGCTGGACCGCAATTGTGGGCATGGCGCTTGTTGGGTCCGTCATTCCCTTTTTCCTGATCACGATTGCGCAGGAGACGGTCAATTCCAGCCTTGCCGCGCTCTATACTGCCGCCGTGCCGATCTTCGTGGCGATCGGGGCCCATTTCATGTTCCGGGACGAGCGGATGTCAGCCGGATCGGTCGTGGGCGTGCTGATCGGGTTTGGCGGCGTGGCGCTTCTGTTCGGCCCCGAGGCGATGAAGGGGCTCGGCTCTGCCAGCGCCGTCGCCCAGCTGATGCTGGTTGGCGCAACGATGGCCTATGCGACGTCCAGCCTGATCGCACGGGGCGCGCCGCTGATGAGCGCCATTCCTTTCGCCACGGCCTTCGTGTCGGTCGCGGCGGTCGTGTCGTGGCCGCTGGCGCTGATGGTTGAGCCGGCGGACGTGAATGCCGATTGGGACAATTGGCTGGCGGTTGTTGGTCTCGGGCTTGGCCCGACGGCCTTCGCGCAGGCCCTGTACATGCTGTTGATCGCGCGGACGTCGGCTACCTTCCTGTCGTTGACCGGCTATGCCATCCCCGTCGTTGCCGCCGTGCTCGGGTTCGTGTTCTTCGGCGAGTTGCAGAGCTGGCAGTCGCTTGGCGCCTTCGCGATGATCCTGGGCGGCGTCTGGCTGGCCCGTCATGGCGGGGGTGGACGCAAGACTGCCTAGAGGCCGAGGCTTTCGAGCACGGTCTCGGTATCGGCGCCGAGGCAGGGCGGATCGAGGCGAATACTGGCCGGGCTGTCGGAAAAGGTGACCGGGTGTTTCATGGCGCGATAGGCCCCGGCCTGGGGGTGTATGCGTTCCTCGAAGAAGCCGACCTGCGTCAGGTGCGGATCGGTCAGTACGGCTTCCATCGTATTGTAGCGCATGGCCGGGATGTTGGCCGCATCAAGCAGGGTGAGCCATTCATCTGTGGTCTTGGTCGCGGCGACCTCTTCGATCATGGCGTAGAGTTCGTTGATGTTTTCGGTGCGGGCGGCATAGGTCGAGAAGCGCGGATCCTGGAAGACTTCGGGCCGCCCGCCGATCTCGAAGAACTGGGCCCATTGTTCGTCGGAATAGGGCACGAGGCCGATATAGCCGTCTTTCGTGGGATAGGGCTTGCGGTTGGCATTGATCGATCGCGTGTAGCCAAGGCGGCCATTGCCCGGAATGAAGGTCTCTCCGTACAAGTTTTCGACCATGTTGAAGAAGGTGAAGCTCTCCATCATCGGGACCTGGACGAACTGGCCGCGACCGGTGCGCGCGCGGTGAAACAGGGCGGCGAGCGTCGCATAGGTGGCAAACAGGCCAACCGTCTTGTCGGCGACGAGGGAGGGCGCGTATTCCGGCGCGCCGCCGGAGCGCATGGCGTTGAGCGCAGCAAAGCCGGACGCGCCCTGGATAAGGTCGTCATAGGCCTGTCGGTGCTCGTATTCGCCGCCGGTGCCGAAGCCGGCGCAGTGGACGTAGATGATGTCGGGGTTGATGGCCTTCACGGCCTCGTAGCCGAAGCCTAGCCTGTCCATGCCGGCGAGGCGGACATTGTGGAAAAAAACGTCGGCATCCTTGAGCAGGGCGGTCAGGGCGGTCTTGCCTTCGGGGGTCTTCACATCGAGCAATACGGAGCGTTTATTGCGATTCAGGGCCGTATAGATCGGGCCGAGATCGCCGGTGGGCGAGGCGCCGGCATAGCGCATCATGTCGCCCGCCTTGCCTTTCTGGCCCGCTTCGACCTTGACCACATCGGCGCCAAGATCACCGAAAATCAAGGTCGCGAAGGGGCCGAGCACGACCGAACTCATGTCGACGATCTTGATGCCGGCAAGGGGGCCGGAGGGGGTTTGTGCGGTCATGGCGGGGGCTCGCGAAGGGGGTGGGAGGGGAGAGGCAGGGGGGGGTGGACCGCAAATTGGCTCAGGGCGCAAGCACGGTGCGGGCGGCTTCGAGGTGGGCCAGCTTGGCGTCGAAGGCCGACCAGTCATCGCGCTCGGCAATCGGCGCCCAGAGGGATTCGACATCCTCTATCAGGAGGACAACCGGAGAGGCGGCCTGGAAGTAGGGAAGCGATAGACGCTCAGGATGGGTCGGCGCGCGGGCGGCGAGCGCATCGCGCACGGGGGTGAAGTCTGCGGTCTCGTAGAGCGCAGCCTGGGGCGACGTTTTCATGCGCGCCTCGCTGGCGGCGCCGCCATAGAGGTCGAAGAAGGTCTGCGGCCAGGAGGCACCGCTGGTGGTCATCCAGCCATAGATGCCCTGAAGGAAGGTAAGGTCGGTGCGCAGGTCGCCGGAGCTGTCGAGACCGAGCAGCAGGTGCGTGTGGGCGGCGAAGGATTTCTGGTAGGCGGCTTCATAGGGCGCCAGGCCCCGGGCGAGGTCGTCGGCATCGGCCAGCGGCAGGAGGGCGGAGGCGAGCTGTTGCAGCGCCCAGGCGCCCTGCGTCGGCTGGCGGCCGAAGCTGTAGAGGCCATGCTCGTCGAAATACGCGGCGGTGAAGTTCGGGTCCGACACGGGCAGGAAGCGCCACGGACCGAAATCGAACGTCTCGCCGGTCACATTGAAATTGTCGGTATTCATGACCCCGTGGACAAAGCCGGCGGCCATCCATTGTCCGATCATGCTGGCCGTGGCGCGGGTGATGTGGCCGAGCAGGTTGACGGCCTTTGTGGCCATGTCGGGGGCATCGGCGCCGGGGTGGAACTCGGCGACGCAATAATCGACGAGGCGGGCGAGGCCTTCGGTTTCGTCCAGGTAGGCGGCGCGCTGGAACGTGCCGAAGCGGATATGGCTTTCCGAGAGGCGCACCAAGACGGCGCCGCGTGTGGGCGAGGGCTCGTCATTGCGGTGCAGCTGTTCGCCCGTTTCGACCAGGCTGAAGGCCTTGGACGTGCGCACGCCGAGTGTCTCGAGATAGGTCGCGGCAAGGATTTCGCGCACGCCGCCCTTGAGGGTCAGCCTCCCGTCGCCCTGACGCGACCAGGGGGTCTGGCCGGAGCCCTTGGTGCCGAGGTCGAGCAGGCGGCCAGAGCGGTCGCGCACCTGTGCGTAGAGAAATCCGCGGCCATCTCCCAATTGGGGGTTGTACGTGCCGAACTGGTGGCCGTGATAACGCATGGCCAGCGGTTGGGGGAGGTTTCCGGGCAGCGGATCGAATCGCGAAAAGTGGCTGAGCCACTGGGTATCGTCGAGATCACCGAGGCCGACGGCGTTTGACCAGCGAAGGTTGCGAAAGCGCAACACTTCGGAAGGAAAATGGGCTGGTTCTACCGCATCTGCGAAATGATCTGCCAGCGCAAGAAACGGGGCAGTGGAGGGGGATTTGCGCAACATCCATTCATTTCTGACCTGATTTCAGCGACTAGCGCAACAGGTTTGCGCGAATGCATGGCAGTGTTGCTATATTGCGGTGCAGCATAGGTCGGCCCTATCGTCACGTCAGCATGTGGCTAAGGTTGCAGACAAGTGGGGGAAGCACCCGGAAGCTTAATCCGGGCGACGCCGCAGGTATAAACGGAGGAAACCAAATGAGATTATCCACACGATTGGTGCTGGGGGCGTCTGCCCTAGCGCTTACGACGGCACTGCCGGTCTATGCGCAGGACAGCGGCGAATCAGAACGCAAGCTGACGACGGTCACGGTGACCGGTTCGTTCATCCAGGGCACGCCTGAAGACGCTGCCCTTCCTGTCGACGTGCTGACCGCCGCCGACCTCAAACTCGAAGGCCGGCCTTCGATCACGGAACTGATCCGCAACCTCGGCCCGTCTTCGGGCGTGGACGGCCAGACCAACCAGTTCGCCTCGAACGGCCTTGAAGGCACGTCGAACATCAACCTGCGCGGCCTTGGCCCTGCACGCACCCTGGTGCTGATCAACGGCCACCGCCAGACGTATCACCCTTACTCGATCGGTGAGCAGGCTCAGCTCTTCGTCGATACGAACAATATTCCATCCGCCGCCATTGGCCGGATCGAAGTGTTGAAAGACGGCGCGGCTGCGCTGTACGGGTCTGACGCCATTGCGGGCGTTGTGAACTTCATCACCAACCGCGACCTCGACGGGTTTGAAGTCGGTGGCTCCTACTCCCAGTTCGATGGCTCCGATGGCGACTATGACATGTCGGCTGCCTATGGCCTGCAAGGCCAGAACTTCAGCTGGGTCACGTCAGTTGGCTATAACAAGCGCAGCGAAGTCGGTCTGATCGAAAAAGACTGGGCGATCCTGCCGAATGCAGAGAACCCGGTCGGTGGCTGGTCGTCTCTCTCGAACCCCGGCTATTATGTTCCAATCGGTGGAGCCGGTACGCCTATTCAAGGCGCCACGAATGATACTGGCTGTACAGATGTTGGTGGCATCATTGTTTCCGGCACCTGCCGTTTCCAGTTCACGCAGTTCGACAACCTGGTTGAAGAAGAAGAACGCTACCAGATCTTCTCCGAGTACAACCGAAACCTGTCGAATGGCGCAGAAGTTCACCTTGAAGCATTGTATGCTTCTTCAGACGTGCCGACCTGGAAGACATCGCCTTCCTATCCGCCACAGGCACTGTTGAACCAGTTCGTGCCTGCGAGTGCTCCTGGCTTCCAGCAGTATATTGCTGACAATCCTGGCGCATTCCCGGCCTCGTCCGTTGGCGCGCTCTTCATCGGCCGTTCGTTCGGCTGGGGTGGTTTCCCGGGTACGGGCGGCGCACAGGAAGGGTATCGCAAGAGCGAGACCTATCGTTTGTCCGGATCCTATATCGGTGATCTCGACAATGGCGTGCACTATGACGCGGCCCTCAGCTATTCGGCGACGGAAAGCGAACGTTCCACCAATGATACCTATATCACTGGCCTGACGGCAGGCCTGCGTGGGTTCGGTGTCTGTGTCGATCCGAACACCGGCTTCGACCCTGCAACCGGAACCCAGCCCTGGGTCAGTGGTTATGCTGGCTCGCTTTCGGCCGGTGCCGGCGGGTGTGAATATTACAACCCGTTCTCGAACGCTATCCAAGCCAATGCCGTGACCGGCGCAGCCAACCCGAACTATGTTTCGGGCTTGGAAAACTCGGTCACGCTGGCTGATTGGATAACGGACCCAAGCCTGACAATTGCCAACACAGACCTCCTCGTCTTTGACGGCGTCTTCTCGGGCCAGAGCAACGTGCAGGCCGCTGGCGGAAGCGTCGGCTGGGCTGCCGGTGTCCAGGTTCGCCGGGAAAGCTACAAGGTTGAGCCATCGGTCCTGACCGACCTCGACCTGACTCCCGGACCGGGCGGCACAGGCCCCTACTCGTTCCTCGCCGGCACAACATCGGCTGATGAAGACCAGACGATCTTTGCGGTCTTCGGCGAATTGCAGATCCCTCTGGCCGACAATGTCGATATCCAGGCGGCTGTTCGCTACGAGGATTATGGTGGCGACATCGGTTCGACCTTCGATCCTAAAGTGGCCGCCAAGTGGACGATCAGCGACAATTTCGCCCTGCGCGGATCGGCCCAGACCTCGTTCAAAGGTCCGACGCTGAACCAATTGGGCGGCGTTGGCACGTCGTTGCAGTTCGTGGCACCTGCGTCTGCATTCAAGGCGGTGGATACGTTTGGCAACCCGGACCTGAAGCCTGAGTCGGCGTTCAGCTTCAACCTCGGTGGCATCTATGAGATGGGCAACTTCTTTGCCTCGCTCGACTATTACAATTTCGACTTCTCCGATCCGGTCATCGTGGAAGAGCAGGCGAATATTGTGAACGCGGCTGTGAAGGCCCTCGCTTCAGCCACGACGGATGATGATGCCATCCTGACCCGGATTTCGTTCAATGATCCGTTGGCACCAACGGCGGCCTCGATCTCACGTATCCGGACGAACGTGACGAACGGCCCGGACATCAAGACGTCGGGTCTCGACCTGCGTCTGCAGAATAGCTGGGACATGAGCAATGGCGGCGAGTTCGCGATTGGCGCGGATGCCACCTACGTCATCGAGTATGATGTTGATCCTTACTTCGTTGAGGGTCTGGCCATCGGCGGTGGTGACTATGTCGGCCAGTTCAACCGGTCGAACTTCACCCGGTCCATGCCGCAATGGAAAGCGAACCTCTTTGCCAATTATGGCCTCGGGGATCACAACTTCCGGGCCGTCATGCGCCACATTGACAGCTACAAGGACGAACGCCCGGCGGCCGCCCGTGGCGGTGTCGGTGAGAAGATTGACAGCCAGACGACGTTCGACCTGTTCTACAATTGGCAGTCGACCCCACTGGACCTCGATATCGGTCTCTCCGTGGTCAACGTGACGGATGAAGATCCGCCATTCGCGGCCTTCGACGTGAACTATGATCCCTACACGCACAACCCGTTCGGTCGTACGTTCAAGATCAGCGTCACCAAGCGTTTCGGCGGCTCGGGCAACTAGCCCCGCTTCCAGATTGCAGACAAATAAAAAGGGCGGCCCCAAGGGCCGCCCTTTCCTTTTGGAAGTGATGTTCGAAATTCCTAGCGGCTGATCGTGAATTCGATACCGACAAGCCGACCAGTCTGCAGCGGCGAGAACGTGCCAGCAGACGGGTTGGTGGCGAACGGCACGTCAACGCCGGTCGAGTTGCTCACGCCGCCCGGCGCGAAGCCTGCCAGCGTGCCGCCGAACGGCACTTGCGTGTCGCCGCCAGCAATGGCTTCGTCGATCAGGTTCTTGCCGAACAGGGACACGGAGACGCCATCCATTGGCGTGTTCCAGGTCAGGTTGGCATTCAGCTGGTCTGCGGCACTCATCCAACCGAAATTGTTGTCGGTGAATGCATTCTTGTCACGATGCTGGAACGTCAGGCGCGATACGAGCGAGCCACGGTCGGCCATGTCGTAGTCGTGAATGAGCGCGAAGCCGTAAGTGGCTTCCGGCACGCGGGGCAGGGCGAGGGCCAGATCCGCACCGTCCACCACGCCGTCACCTGAGATGTCATAGATGACCTTGGTGTACTCTGCGTCGATCAGGCCGATATTGGCCGTGACGAGGAACGAATCGGTGAGGGCGTAACGACCTTCAAGCTCGAGACCGAGAATTTCGGCATCGGCGGTGTTGATGATCGTCTGGGCGACACCGGACGTTGGCGACGAGAGGTTCAGCTCGCGTTGCATGTCCTTGATGTCGTTCAGGAACACGGCAGCGTTGAGCTGGCCGCGACCGTCGGACGTGGTGTGTTTCATGCCGATTTCGAAGCTGTCGACTTTTTCGGCATCAAAGGCGCGCGAACCCGTTGACGGGAAGAGGGCTTCGAACGCGAGGGCGTTCGTGATGCGGAAGTTGTAGCCACCCGAACGGAAGCCCTTGGTATAGGTGCCGTAAAACTGGGTGTCGTCGGTGTGGAAGTATTGCGCACCGATCTTGGGTGTCACTTCGCTCCAGTCGTCCTTGTCGGAGAAGCCGTTTGGCTCTCCTGCAATGTACGGGTTGGTGCCGGTGGTCGGGCAGGTTGCATTGACCACGGAGCAGTTCGGGCGAGGGCGCACATAAGTGACGTCCACGTCCTTCTCTTCATAGCCATAGCGCAAGCCGAAGATGCCGGTCAGTTTTTCGGTGAAGTCATAGTCGACCTGTCCGAAGATGCCGTAGACCGTGTGATCCTGGCGGCCGCCACCATTGAACTCCCAGTCGAGACCGGCGGGGAATGTGGCTGGACGCGTTGTCGGCAAGTCGCGGCGTTCAGTGTAGCCAACTTCCTGAGTGAAGTAGAAACCGCCAACCGTGACGTCTGCCTTGTCGAACGTGCCGGAATAGCGCAGCTCTTCGGAGAATTGCTCCTGGGCAAATTCCGAACCCGAGTGGAACAGGGTCAGCGGCGTCGCGTCGATGTCGGCGCTCGTCGTGGAATCGACTTCGCGGTAACCGATGACGTTGGTGATCGTGCCGTTGCCGAAACCGACATCAAGGTCCGTGCGGAGTGTGGCGAACGTGGTGTCATTCTCCAGGAAGCCCGGATTGTTGATGGCGATATCGAAGCTGCCGCGATCGTAGAAGCCGCGGTTCTGGCCGTTGGGGCCATCTGCGCTGACCGAGAAAGTCTCGGCCTTGCCAAGGAAGGTGAGGTCCGGAGTCGGCATCCATTCGAGTGCACCGCGCAGGATCGTGGTGTGGGACTCGCCGAGATTGTCGTCGGTGGCGAGATTCTTGAAGTAGCCGTCATCGAAATTATGATAGATGCCCAGCTTGCCGTTCAGCTTGTCTGCGACCAGCGGGCCGGAAACCGTGGCCTGAAGGGTCGTGTTCGGGCCGCCGCGATCGTCGTCGACCGGGGTTTCGACCGTTGCGCGTGCCTTGTAGCGGAAATCATCGGTCGGGTTGCCGGTGTTGATCAGGACGGCGCCTCCGGTCGTGTTGCGGCCGAAGAGCAGGCCTTGCGGGCCGCGCAGGATTTCGACGCTGTCGAGATCGAACAGGTCAAGCACGACGCCCGAGTTCACACCAAGATACACGCCATCGACGAACACGCCGACGGTCGGGTCAACCGACGGGATCGATGAGTTGATGCCGAGACCACGAATGGAGAAGTTCGCGACGCCTTTCGACGTGCCGACATCTTCGAGCGATACGTTCGGTGTGGAGTAGCTCAAGCTCTGAAGGTCGTTGACTTTGAGCGCGTCGAGCGTGTCGCTGTTGAACGCCGTAACGGCGACGGGCACGTCCTGCACGTTCTCGACATTGGCTTTCTTGGTGGCGGTGACGGTGACGGTTCCAAGGACGCGGGCAATGGCGTTTTCACGCTCTGGTGCGGCTTCCTGTTCCTGGGCGATGGCTGCGCTTGTGGCGAACACGAGCGCGGATGCTGACAAAGCCAGCATGCTCTTCAATTTCATTCTGTGTTTCCTCTGGATTATACAAGTTCTCGTAGGCGCCCCGAAGGCTCTGGGAGGAGAAGGGGGGGCGTTATCGCTCCATATGGCGTAACCGCCCTTTGGAGAAAGCCATTTCGGACACTCCGGGACTGATTGCCGGCGACCGTCTCAAAAATGCAACGGAGGGTTACCCAAGGCTTACCGAAGGCGGTTCAGACCGCGCCCAGCGCCTTGCCGACGACGTGGCCGGCATCCCGGATTGCCAGCCGAACGGTGTCTGACAGGGCCGTCATGTTCATGAAGCCGTGGACCATGCCGGGGTGCTCGCGCACGGTTACGCGGACGCCGAAACTGGCCATCTTGTCGGCATAGGCGAGGCCCTCATCCTTGAGCGGATCCCAGCCGCACAGGACGAAGTGGGCCGGCGGC
>NZ_JBDNGN010000117.1:0-36756 GCF_041689225.1 Hyphomonas sp.
TCGCAACACCGCGCATCATACGCTTGCGAAGATCAGGGGAAATCAAATTTGCCATGGTAGCTACCTCCTCGAACTGTGAATCACAGTTCGAGGAGGCTGGGAATCAATTTGATTCACTCATGCTGTACGTTGCTCTAGGCGGCAGAGCCTGTCCGCAGGTCGCGGCCGACATTCTGCAGCACGGCGTTCACGAACTTGGCCTCGGTTTCGTCGAAGAAGTCATGCGCTAGCGAGACATATTCGTCGAGGATGACCGCGTCGGACAATTCCTGGTGGACGATGAACTCGGCTGCGCCGGCCCGTAGGATGGCCCGCGACGTGGCGTCGAGGCGGGTCAGTTTCCAGCCGTCCGACAAGCGGGAGAGAATGGCTGTGTCGATGGCGGCCTGGTGTTCCACGACGGCGTTCAGGATCGCCTTGAACAGGTCCGGGTCGGCTTCCTCGATCGGGCGCTCGTCGGGACCGATGCCGAGGCGGTCGTCCATGAAGGCCCGAACGGTCGCCTTGGCGGACTTGCCGGTCTGCTCCATCTCATAGAGCGCCTGAACCGCTGCCAGCCGTGCGCCGGCGCGCCGGGCGCGGATGACTTCGAAAGGGATTTTCTGCTGGCTCAACGAATGAGTTCCTTGCGGAACTTGATCATGGACAGGCAGGCCTCGGCGGCGTCCTTGCCCTTGTTCTTCTGCTTGCGGTCGGCGCGGGCCCAGGCCTGATCCTCGTTCTCGACCGTCAGGATGCCATAGCCGATGGCCTGGCGGCGCTGGACGATCAGGTCCATCAGGCCGCGGGCGCTCTCGCCGCAAACATAGTCGTAATGGGTCGTCTCGCCGCGAATGACGCAGCCGAGCGCCACGGCGCCGTCGAAGCGGCCGCTGTCAGCTGCCATGGCGATGAGGCCCGGCAATTCGAACGCACCCGGCACTTCCATGACGGTCACGTTCGCGCCGGCAGCTTCCAGTTCCGCCATCGCACCCAGCTCCAGTTCGTCACTGATGCGTTTGTAATATCTCGAAATGGCAATGAGGACGCGGTCCGCCATCAGTTAGTCTCCTCGTTCAATCGGCGCCAGCCCTCTATGGTCAGGCCGTATCCGTCAAGCCCTGCAACGCGGGTCGGCTGCGTATCGGACAGGAAGGTCATGCGCCGGACACCGAGTTCGCGCAGAATCTGGGCGCCGATGCCGTATTCGCGCAGGGGTGCTGTGGGGTCGCGGGGCGTGTCGGATTTCAGACCAAGACGCTCGGCCAGCACATTGGGGCGCATGGTATTGACGAAGACAATGACGCCCGGCTCGTCGGCTTCGGCGATGATGCGCATGGCTTTTTCGACCAGGCCCTGGCGCGGGCCGGTCTCGCCCAGAATATCCGAGAGTACGTCGGGGTGATGCACCCGCACGATCGTTGTCGAATCCGGTTTGATCTCGCCGTGAACGATGGCGATGTATTCAGAATTGTCGAGCGCGTTGCGGAAGCAGACCGTCTTGAAACCCTCCCCATAGGTCGAATTCAGGACGGATTCGACCCGGCGCTCGAGGAAGCGGTCATTCTCGCGGCGCCAGGCGATGAGGTCGGCAATCGTGCCGATCTTGAGATTGTGCAGCTGGGCGAAGGAGACGAGGTCTGGCAGCCGGGCCATCGAGCCGTCTTCGTTCATGATTTCGCAGATGACGCCGGCAGGGTAGAGACCGGCCATGCGCGAAATGTCGACGGCCGCTTCGGTATGGCCGGCGCGGACCAGTGTGCCGCCATCCTTCGCGACCAGTGGAAAGACATGGCCGGGCGAGACGATGTCATCATGGTCGGCAGTGGGGTCGATGGCGACCGCGATGGTGCGCGCGCGGTCGTGTGCGGATATGCCGGTCGTAACGCCCTCTTTCGCCTCGATCGATACGGTAAAGGCGGTTTGCATGCTTTCGCGATTGTTGCGCGTCATCATGTCGAGATGCAGCGTGTGGGAGCGCTCCTGCGTCATAGCGAGGCAAATCAGGCCGCGGCCATGGCGGGCCATGAAGTTGACCTGTTCAGGCGTCGCGAAAGTTGCCGGGATGATGAGGTCACCCTCATTTTCGCGATCCTCAGCGTCGACCAGAATATACATCCGGCCATTGCGGGCATCTTCGATAATTTCATCGATCGACGAGATCGCGGCGTGGAAGTCATCAGACATTGTTGGAAGGTCCTTCTGGCGCATCAGCGCCTATCATGCGCGCCACGTAGCGCGCCAGCATATCGATCTCAAGGTTCACATGTGCGCCGGGTACCAGCTCTGACAGAGTTGTGACATCCCAAGTGTGGGGAATAATTGCCAGTTCGAAATCACCATTTGGCAAGGCTTCGGCCACGGTCAGCGACACTCCGTTGATGGCGGCGGATCCCTTGGTGGCAAAATAGCGTGCAATCGTCGTCGGCGGTCGGATGGTGAGCCTCCAGCTTTGGCCTTCGGGTTCGATGGAAACGACCTCGCCGACGCCGTCGACATGGCCGAACACGAAATGCCCACCAAGTTCGTCCCCCAGTTTCAGGCTTTGTTCGAGATTGACGCGCGAACCGGCCTTCCATTCTCCCAGTACGGTTTTCGAGAGGGTCTCGGGAACGGCCTCGACCGCGAACCACGCCCCACGCTCACCCTGGCCCATGTCGACAACCGTGAGGCATACGCCGGAATGCATGACAGAGGCGCCCATGGCGATGGAGTCCAGCGGGTATCCGCTCTCGACTTCGAACCGGACAAGCCCGTTGCGCGCCAGCGCCTTGCAGACCGTTCCGACGTCAGTGACAAGTCCTGTAAACATGGCTGGGATAATCCTTCGGGGGACTTATGCTAAATTCGAACATAAGTGTCGAGGACGTCATCTCCAATCCGTTCCGTGGCGACAGGGCGCCAGCGTGACGCAGCGGCGAGGGTCTCGATCCCCAAGCCACCAAGCGCCGGCAGGCCGTCGCCGCCGATCAGGATCGGCGCGCGGAACCAAGCGATCTGGTCAACGAGCCCCGCCCGGATGAAAGACGCCGCCAGGGTGCCGCCGCCTTCGAGAAGGATGGACCTGATCCCTTCTCCTTCCGCGCGGCGCACAAGCGCGGTTACGTCTACCCTCGTACCATTGCCGCAACGCCAGATGTCTATACCGCCGGCCGCGAGAATGTCCTGCGGCTGCCCCGCCGTAGCCACCACGACAGGACCACTGGATACGGACTGGACAAGCCGCGAGTGTTTCGGGGTTCGCCCACGGGAATCGGCGACGATACGCACGGGTTGTTTCTTCGGCATCGGAACCGTCCGGGCGGTCAACAATGGATCGTCCGCCAACACCGTACCAATACCGACAAGCACAGCGTCATGTTCGGCGCGCATCTGATGGGCCCGGGCGCGGGACCCGCTCGTCGTGATCCACTGGCTGGTGCCGTCGGCAAGCGCGATGCGCGCATCAAGCGAGGTCGCGATCTTGAGGGTAACCCTCACACCGCTCATGACTCGTCGATATCTTCTTCGAGCGCGGTCTTTTCGATGAACTGGGCGAAATCGCTCGGATCCTTGAAGTCGCGATAGACGCTGGCGTAGCGGACATATCCAACCGGATCGACTCGTTTGAGCGATTCCATGACCAGTTCGCCAAGCTGCGATGACGGCACTTCGGACTCGCCACCACTCTCGAGCTTGCGAACGATTCCGGAAACCATCTGGTCAATCCGGTCGCGATCCACCGGCCTCTTGCGCACGGCCACGGAGATAGACCGGAAGAGCTTGTCGCGTTCGAAAAGCGACCGTTTGCCGTCGCGCTTGATGACGACGATTTCCCGCAGCTGGACGCGTTCGAATGTGGTGAAGCGCGCACCGCAGCTTTCGCACACGCGGCGGCGACGTACAGCGGTGTCGTCTTCAGCCGATCGGCTGTCCTTTACGGCTGTATTCTCAGAACCACAGAACGGACACCGCAAAACGCATCAAGCTCCCAAGCCGTTATAGATCGGGAATTGCGCCGTCAGCGCCTTGACCTCAGCGCGGACCTTGTCTTCGACTGCCGTGCTTTCACCCGCTGCGACCGCGCCGACGACTTCGCCGATCCAGTCGCCGATCTGAGTGAACTCCTGTTCGCCGAAACCCCGTGTCGTGCCGGCAGGCGAACCAACGCGTATGCCGCTCGTGATCATCGGCTTTTCCGGGTCGAATGGCACCCCATTCTTATTGCAGGTAATGAATGCCCGCTCGAGCGCGTGCTCGGCATCGCGGCCAGTGACCTTCTTCGGACGCAGGTCGATCAGTGCGAGGTGCGTGTCAGTTCCGCCGGAGACGACATCCAGTCCACCCGACTTGCAGGCGACCGCCATCGCCTGCGCATTCGCGACAACCTGTGCGGCGTAGGTTTTGAATTCCGGCTTCAGCGCTTCGCCGAATGCGACGGCCTTGGCTGCGATGACGTGCATGAGCGGGCCGCCCTGGATCCCGGGGAAGATCGCCGAGTTGATTTTCTTCGCCATGGCCTCGTCATTCGTGAGGATCATGCCGCCACGTGGGCCGCGCAGTGTCTTGTGAGTCGTCGTCGTCGCGATGTGACAATGCTCAAGCGGGTTCGGATGAACGCCGCCCGCCACGAGACCGGCAAAATGCGCCATGTCGACGAGGAAGATCGCACCGACTTCGTCTGCAATCTCCCGGAATTTCTTGAAATCGATCTGACGCGGATACGCAGACCCACCAGCAATGATCATCTGCGGACGATGGGCTTTGGCGAGGCGTTCGACCTCGACGAAGTCGATCTGGTCATCTTCGCGGCTGACACCATACTGGACAGCATTGAACCATTTGCCCGACTGGTTCGGCTTGGCGCCATGCGTGAGGTGGCCACCCGCATCGAGGCTCATGCCGAGGATCGTGTCGCCCGGCTTTATCATTGCCTGGAACACGCCCTGGTTCGCCTGGCTGCCGGAATTTGGCTGGACGTTGGCATAGCCGCAATTAAACAGCGCTTTCGCGCGTTCAATTGCGAGGTTCTCGGCGACATCAACGAATTCGCAGCCGCCGTAATAGCGTTTGCCGGGATAGCCTTCGGCATACTTGTTCGTCAGGATCGACCCTTGCGCTTCGAGCACCGCTTTCGAGACGATGTTTTCCGAGGCGATCAGCTCGATCTGTTGCTGCTGGCGCGTGCGCTCATCCGCGATTGCCGCGAACAATTCCGGATCCGCATCCGATAGCGACGTCGTAAAAAATCCGCGATTTGTGGTCTGCGCCGGAGCCGCCGTATCAGCCATGAGAATCTCCTGTGGCAAGGGTCAAGACGTCTTTACGCCGCCTGCACTCCTGCTGCAACCGCGACGAATTGCTTTGAACTGCATGGGGACGCCACATTCTTGTTTACAATCGGCCTTGAATATTGTGTGCCATTACTTTGATCTATATGGTATTAAGCTTTGCCGGGCCGGAATTGCTTGGCGAATTGTGCATATTTGCCGCAACGGAGCTAAGAGCGACATGAGTGATATCGACGACACTGATGTGCTGAAGATGGCAACGGGTATCATCTCGGCTTTCGTTGCAAACAATGCAGTATCCGCAGCAGACCTGCCCGACCTGATCAAGACAGTTCATGCCACGATCATCGATCTGTCAAAGGCTGACCCGCCCAAGGCAGAAACACCGGAACCTGCAGTATCCATTGCGAAGTCTATCACTCCGGACCATCTGGTCTGCCTGGAGGATGGCCGCAAGCTGAAGATGCTGAAACGCTATCTCCGATCGCGCTATGACATGACACCAGAAGAGTACCGGGCGCGCTGGAACCTGCCTGCCGACTATCCGATGGTCGCGCCGAACTATGCCAAACTCAGGTCGCAACACGCCAAGGAGATCGGCCTCGGCAAGAAGAAGTCGTCATAATTTTTATAGTATTCAATGTAGTTTAAGTAAAATTAACCGCCTCAAGCGGCCTTGTCGAGACCAAGCTGCTTCCAGACGGCAAGAATGGCCGCGACCAATTCGTCCATCATCGCCTCACCATGCACCGGGCTTGGTGTGAAGCGCAGGCGCTCCGTTCCGCGCGGGACCGTGGGATAATTGATCGGCTGAACATAGATGCCGAAGTCGAACAGCAATGTATCGGACAGCGCCTTGCAGCGCTCCGGATCACCGACGAGCAATGGCACAATATGAGAAGGTGATTCCATGACGGGCAGGCCGGCGTCAGTGAATTTCTGCTTGAGCAAGGCCGCGTTGGCCTGATGCACCGAGCGCAAACGGCGCCCTTCATCCGTCCGCAGTTTCGAAACGCTGGCAAGTGCGCCAGCGGCCATGACAGGGCACGTTGATGTCGTAAAGATGAAGCCTGACGCCATCGAGCGGATCGAGTCGATCACGGTCGTATGCCCGGCGATATATCCGCCCATGACACCATAAGCCTTGCCGAGCGTGCCTTCGATAATATCGATGCGGTCGGCCAGGCCCTGCATCTCGGCGACCCCTGCCCCATTGTGCCCGTAAAGGCCCACGGCGTGAACCTCGTCGAGATAGGTCAACGCATTGAATTCATCAGCCAGATCGCAAAGCTCTTCCATCCGCCCGAAATCGCCATCCATCGAATAGACGCTTTCGAAAGCAATCAGCTTGGGCCGATCCGGGTCATCGAGTTCGAGCAAGGCGCGAAGATGGTCGATGTCGTTATGACGGAAAATCCTGCGGTCCAGACCCGAACGCCGAATGCCTTCAATCATGGAGGCATGGTTCAGCGCATCGGAGTAGATGATCATGTTGGGCAGAATCTTGCCCAGCGTCGACAGCGTTGCCTCATTGGAAACATAACCCGACGTGAACAAAAGCGCAGATTCCTTGCCGTGCAGATCGGCCAGTTCGCGCTCGAGATCGACGTGGTATCGGGTCGTGCCGGATATGTTGCGCGTTCCGCCGGACCCGGCGCCAAAACTGTCGATCGCCTCATGCATCGCATTGATGACATCATCGTCCTGGCCCATGCCAAGATAGTCGTTGGAGCACCAGATCGTGACTTCGCGCTCGCCATCCTCAAATCGGGCCGTCGCCTTCGGAAAGCGTCCCCGATGACGGTGAAGGTCGATGAATACCCGATAGCGGCCTTCGCCATGGATTTCGCCAAGGGCGTCTTCGAATGCTTTGAGATGCTTCATGGCTGTAGAACGCCCTTATACTATGTCTGGCGATTAAATAGGCGGGCGCAGCCCGCTTGATAATCCTCAACTACGACAAAGGCTGTATTTGTCGCATACGTGGATACCCCTAGGAATCGTACCCAGGCGACTCACGATCCAGTTTGCGCAGCAGCGCCGGCCAAGCCAGGCGATTGGCGAGCACGTTCGTGCCTTCCGGATTGCTCTGGCTCTTGACGACGTTCTGAACGGCTTCCGACGCAAGGATGACGCCATCCCGTCCGGCCGAAAGCGCCCGGACCTGCATGGTGCACGCACGCTCAAGGAAAAACATGCGCAGGAAGGTTTCGGCCGCCGTACCACCCACAGTCATGGTGCCGTGATTGTAGAGCAGCATGTTGTTCTTGGTGCCGATGTCGGCGACGAGGCGCTCGCGTTCGCCAAGGTCCAGCGCCACACCTTCATAGTCGTGATAGGCCAGATCGTGACGCACCAGCATCGATGTCTGGCTAAGCGGCATCAGGCCCTCCTTCTGGCAGGAAACGGCAACGCCATCATTCGTATGCAGGTGCATGACGACGTGGGCGTCGTCGCGAGCCGCGTGTACAGCAGAGTGGATCGTGAAGCCCGCCGGATTGATGAAATACTCGGTTTCCTGGATGACATTGCCATCGAGATCGACCTTGACGAGGGAGGACGCCGTAATCTCCTCGAACAGCATGCCATACGGGTTGATCAGGAAGTGATGCTCAGGGCCTGGCACGCGGTGGGAAATGTGTGTGAAGATCATGTCGTCCCAGCCATGCAGGGCAACGAGGCGGTACATGGCCGCGAGATCAACCCGCACTTTCCACTCTTCTGCGCTGACTGATCCGCGAATATCCACATTCTGGGCACCATCGGCCATAATCATCTCCTCCATATTTTGAATTGAAACTAGCGGATATGATGATCCTGCGCCAGTTAAACCTGACACAGGCGTCATCAGAGCGCACCCTTGGCGGGTGCTGGGCCCTGCCGAAGGATTCGCGAAATCCTTGACGATTCAGGCAACGCCGCCGACATGTGGTCGCAATGACCCAGCTACGTCTCGCATTTTTCGCTTCGAAACGTCCTGAAGCCCAGGACGCCCTTCCGGAATTGATCCGCCGCTATGGGCAGGTGTCCGAAACCGACGCCGATGTCATCGTCGCGATTGGCGGAGATGGCGCCATGCTCGACACACTGCGGCGCCGGTTCGATGACAACAAGGCTGTCTACGGCATGCACCGCGGCACCGTCGGGTTCCTGATGAATGATTACAGTCTCGACGGGCTGGTCGAACGCATCAACGCGGCGGAACGGGCCAGCATCATTCCGTTGCGCATGATCGCCACTGACGTGCACGGCAAACAGCACCGCGCCCTGGCGATCAATGAAGTATCCCTGCTGCGGCAGACGGCCCAGTCAGCGCGCCTGAAGATCACGGTCGACGACCGGATCCGGATGGAGGAACTCACGTGCGACGGCGTGATGGTGGCAACGCCTGCAGGCTCAACGGCCTACAACCTGTCCGCCCACGGCCCCATCCTGCCGATTGGCGCCAACCTGCTGGCCCTGACGCCGGTCAGCGCATTCCGTCCTCGACGCTGGAAAGGCGCGCTCCTGCGTCATGATGCGACCGTGAATATTGACGTGATTGCGCCGGATCGTCGGCCCGTTGCGGCTGCGGCCGACAATCAGGAGGTCAGGGACATCGTCCATGTACAGGTGCGAGAGAGCCGCGACCGGCGCCTCACCATGCTGTTCGACCCTGGCCATGCGCTGGACGAGCGGATCCTGCGCGAACAATTTGCCTTCTAAAGTTGCCGGCCCTGATTTGTCAGCGGTTTTTTAAGCCTTGCTGGTTACATTCGCCCCACAAACTCGGGACGAAACGATGATCAGCAAGCTATTTGGAAAATTCCTGCCGTCAAAGACTGCCTCTATGGCGGATGCCAGACAGATTCAGACGCCCGATATTTCCCGTGTAATCAAGATCCGCCCGACTGTGCCAACGCCAGAAACGGCCGCCGACGTCGCCGAAAGCGCCGATCCGGCGGACATGGCCGATCGTGCTGAGGCAGCCGTCGATTCACTATCAGGCCAATTTGAAGCCTGGATGACGGCAGACCTCGACAAGCTGGTCGCGGCATGGAGGGATGCGCAGGTACCGGAAGCGACGCCCGAGGCCTATCGCGCCGTATTCACGGCCTCCCACAACATTCGCGGTGTCGCGGGATCCTACGGTTACCCTGCCATCTCCAGGCTTTGCGGATCGCTTTCTACCCTGCTCAATGACACACACCCAGGTGAAAACTCGGCCCTGATCAATCTGCACATTGAAGCGTGCCGGGCCGCCTTCGTGGGTGTCGGGTCCGGCGACAGCGCGGCTTCGGTTGCCGACGCTGTCTGCGACGCGCTGGAACAGAGCGTTGCCGCAAAAACCGCCAGCAACTAGTCAGACATTGACGCGCGACAGCAACTCGGCCGTCTGCCCGTAGCCCGCCTCTTCCGGAATGAACAGGCAAGGCTGGCCGGATTCATCCTTACCGGCATATGGCAGAACCTTGACGACGTCTTCAGCCCCGAACCGCTCGGCTGCGTCCGCAACTGAGATGGCGCGGGCCAGTTTCACCAGATTCATGCGTGTCGGGAAGATGATGGTCGCCTCTCCGGCCAATTCCATATTGAGCGCCTCCTGCGCGCCCAGCCAGACAGCATCCGTCGTCTCGCGACCGTCATGGGCCGCGATCTGGTCCTTTGGCGCTGGCGCAAGATAGAAATGGGTGTCGAAGCGCTTTGGCATCATCTCCGGCGTGATCCAGTGCCCGAAGTGAATCAGGCTGTCGAGCGCAAGGACGAGATCGTGCTGGCGCATCAGTCCCAGGAAGCTCTCTTCCCGCCTGTCGACCGGGCCGCGATGTGGCGCAAGCATTTCAGAAATATCCGGCCCCACGAGTGGTGCGCCCGGCCCCCGCCTGTTGGCATGCCTCGCCAGCAAGAGGCCGGACTCTTCGAATGCCTCGCGCACGGCGGCGATCCGCGCATCCTGCTGGACCGGCCCGAAATCACCATCCGTGAATGCATCCCAGGCCGCATCTGAGTCTTCATCGTTCGCCTTGCCGCCCGGAAACACGAGCGCACCTGCCGCAAAATCGATCTCGTAGTGCCGTTTCACCATCAGCACTTCGGGCATCTTTTCGCCGTCCCGGATGATCAGGACAGTGGCGGAAAGCCGTGGATCCGAAGGGGTCTTTGTCATGCTCGTAACCTCGATTGGTCAAATTTCGCAAAAATACAGCCGAATATCTGAGAGTGATGTTCAACTCTCGCCCTTAGGGAAGGCAATAGACAACACACAGGAAAGGACACAGTCCATGCGCGCCATTCACTCCCCGCTCGATCGCCAGAGCCGTCTTCCCCCTCCCCCGGCGTACCGCTTTCATAGCGTCGTCCACCTGTTGAGCGGTGATTCGCTCGGCCAGGTCTGTGAAACGCCTCTGGCATTCGAAGAGCGCGTCGTGTTCGGCCCGCGCACCCAGCCGACCGAAGTGGCCAACCCCGCGAAATGGCTGTCAGAACAGTTGACGCGAATCGCCAGCGCAACGCATGGCCAGCCCGCAAGCCAGCGCCCCATCCTCGTGCCGGCGCCGGTCGCCTCGCTCGCGCATGCCAATACGGCCGTCGCCTGCGACGCAGCGATCCGTCGGACCTCGCTCTGCCAACAGGAAGTGTGTCTCGAATTCTCGGATTCGGCCTTTGCGGGCGGCGTCAGCGATTATGTCAGCCGCGTCGGCCACCTGCGCCGCCATGGTTTCCGCGTCGCTATCGACATGCGTCGTTCGTGGCAGACACCGCTCAATGATGCACTCCGCCTGCTGATTGATACGATTCGCGTTGACGCCCGCGCGCTGGAAACGAATGGCGACTTGCTGGACCTGGTCGAAGTTGCAGATGCATCCGGCATCCTGATCGTGGCAGAGAATGCCCATTGGCGCGACGGTGAATACCTTGCGAATATCGGCGTTCATGCCGCAACCCGCCCGAGAACGGACGCCTAGGCGGCGTCTGTCTCCTGCTCCACCGCTTCCTCGGCAGCCATTTCAGAATAGTAATCGAGCTTGTCGAGCAGGTATTCGAGATCGTCCTTCGGGATGGCCTGGAACTGCGTCAGCACGCGCTCGATCATGCGGGCGCGGAAACGGGCCCGATCATTGGGACCACCGTCATGGCTGGTTTCATGGAAGACGTTTACGGCCGCACGAAACGCCGAAAGCATCTTGCGTGGCAGGCCGGCGCGATCAAACACGGCCTGCAGGCCCAGAGGGCCAGCGTCATGGATCATCAGCCAGACGCGCTGATGGCCAACGCCCGATAGTTCAGCAAGCGAATGTTCGACGAATGGCATTTGACCACAGCAGAGCGCGCGCATGATCAGCGAGTGGCTCAGACGGCCATTGAGGTTGAGCTGTGAAACGAAACGCGGAAGGTCGTGAGTCCGTCCTGCCTGTTCGACCAAGTCAATCGTGGCGCGTTCCCGGGCGCTGCCCGCCAGGTCGATCGCCATCTGGGCCGGCAGTTCGTGGCGGTTGACGAGCAGATCGAACAATTGACCTGAAACCAGCGACACCATCTTCTCGGCGATATGCGTCGGAATGAACTCCCGCTTGATCAGGCCGGTCTGGACAATCTCGTCCTGTCCGAATCGGCGAAGCGTGTCGTCAAACGCCTTGTCGCTGTACTCGGCGCCTTCATTCCTGGATGCGGCCCTGACGGCCTGGACAGCGCCATGCTCTGAAATGACTTCCGTGAGCGTAATCGAGAGCGTTTCGCGATTTGCGATTGCCGCCTGTTTGGCGGCGGTCACGGCAAGCACCAGTTCGATCAGATCCTCGTCCGTAAAGACCGGCGAATCCTGAAGCACCGGAATTGCGACAGCTTCAATATCCTGGGCCAGTTTGAGCGCGATTGCGCGTGGCAAAACGGGTGAATTTCTCAGTGTGACCGACAGCGTACGGCGAACCAGATCGGCGGAATCCTCAGCGAGGATCCCCATGATCTCATCAGCGAAGGCCTTTTCCCGGTCGCTCAGCACGTCCAGCGCGATGCGCCGGCACACCTTATGCGCCACGGACGCACGCTGTTCGGGGGTTTCCCCCCGCATCAGACGCTCGATGTCCTGCTCGGTCAGTTGCGGTCTTATGCTCTGAACGCTCATTGGGCCGTATTCCTTCAGAATCGCTATCCGTGAACTTCGCCGAGTGCGGTTAACACAGCGTTTACCAGCCTTACCCAGTGTCGCGCAAACGAAAGGCGCCGGACGTCATTCCTGAAGCCCGGCGCCCTTGTTTCTATTCAGTTTGGTCGAAGACTACTCGTCTTCTTCCTTGAACAATTCCTCGCGCGTTACCGTCTCGTCGGTGACCTTGGCAGTCGTGAGGATGTGGTCGACCACCTTGTCTTCGTAGATTGGCGCGCGCAGCTGGGCCATCGCATTCGGGTTCTTCTGGAAGAACTCGACAACCTGCTTTTCCTGGCCCGGATACTGGCGGGCTTCGGCGATCAGGGCCTGGTTCACTTCCTGCTCGGTGATCCGCAAGTCGGCGATGCGGCCGATTTCGGCGAGCACGAGTCCGAGGCGGACGCGGCGCTCGGAAATCTTGCGGTACTCGGATTTCAACTCGTCTTCCGACTTGGCCTTGTCCTCGTCAGACACGCGACCGGCGTCCATTTCGGTTTGTAGCTGTTGCCAGATCTGGTTGAACTCCTGCTCGACCATGTTCGGCGGCAGATCGAAATCGTGCGCATCGTCCAGTTTGTCCAACAGGTCACGCTTCGCCTTGGCCCGCGAAACATTGTCATGTTCGGCCTTGAGCTGGTCCTTCACGAGACCCTTGAGCTGCGCCAGGTCCTCAAGGCCGAGGCCCTTTGCGAACGCGTCGTCCAGTTCAGGTGATTTTGGCGCGCGAACTTCGCTCACCTTGACCTCGAATACGGCAGCTTTGCCGGCCAGTTGCGCCGATGGATAGTCTTCGGGGAACGTGACATTCAGCTCGGTTTCTTCACCCGTTTTGACGCCGAGAAGCTGTTCTTCAAAGCCCGGGATGAACCGGTTGGCGCCGAGAACCACCGATTGTTGCTCAGCCGTGCCGCCTTCAAACGCAACGCCGTCGACCTTGCCGACGAAGTCGATGACAACTGCGTCGCCGTCTTTGGCTTTCGCCGTCTTGGCGCGTGGCTCGTACTGGATGTTCTGCTCGGCGATACGGCCAAGGGCCTCGTCGATCTGCGCGTCGGAGACTTCGGCAACCGGGCGCGTGATCGTGAGTGCCGAAATGTCGGCCGGCGTGAATTCGGGCATCACGTCGATATGCATGTGGTAGGAAAGGTCGGCTTCGCCTTTGACGACGGCTTCCATGTCAGCGTCGAGTTGAACGTCTGGCTGGCCCGCAGGGCGCAGTTCGTTTTCTTCAAGCGCTTTCTGATTAGTCTCGTCGACGAGCTTGTTGACCAGCTCTCCCATCAGGTCGCGACCGAACATCTTGCGAACGTGCGCAGCGGGAACCTTGCCCGGGCGGAACCCTTTGAGCTTCATTTGCGGACGAATTTCTTCGATCCGCGCATCAAGCTTCGTTTTGAGTTCGCTCGCCGGAACCTTCACTTCGAATGTGCGGCTAAGACCTTCTGCCTTGGTCTGGGTAACTTCCATTGGTTTATTCATCCGTTTTTGGGGTCGCGAGGCAAAAAAGCACGCTGGAGGCTGTGTGAAACCTGTCTGAAGGCGCGGCTTATGTCATAGGCGAAAGCCCCTGTCCACGCAGACTCTGCCGGATATGCTGCATGTTCAGGAGCCTGGTGCGGATGAGAGGACTCGAACCTCCACGCCTTGCGGCGCTGGAACCTAAATCAAGGGTTGTCCCGATACGCTGTAGAGTTTTCGATGCGGCAAGCGATACCTGGAGTGACTAGTCAAATTACGCCTCACGCGTCACACCTGCGTCACCAGCCGCAATTACTCGTAGCATCAGGCTTCAAGTTGGTTGAATCAAATGTTCAAATGAATTGAACTGTGCGCTATCGCCACGAATTGAGTTTCAAACCGGATTATGAAATGGCCGCAGCGACCGAGCATCAATTTGATATCTTCCTGTCCTACTCGCGGCAGGATCGAGATTTGTTATCAGATTTGGTTCGGATGTTGCGAGGAGCCAGCCGAACCGTTTTCCAGGATGTCGAGGAACTGAAGGGCGGCGATCAGTTTCCAGACAAGTTGCATGAAGCGTTACAAGCAAGCCACATCATAGCCTGCTGTTGGTCTCCAGCATTCTTCCAAAGCAGGTGGTGCCTTCATGAAGCTCGCTATGCCTTGAAACGCGAAAAGCTTCTGCCTCTGGTAATTGCCCCTCTCGACACCATCGATCTCCCGCCAGATTTGGAGAATGCGAACTACTTCGATCTGACCACGTGGGACGGTGATTTCGATGCGGAAATTTGGCAGGCAGTGTCAAAGGACATTAAGAAACGGCTACCTGTGCCATTGAGCGGCATAGCTCCAGAAAAACAGGCACTGTTCCGTTTCATCTACGAGCTACCTTTTAGACATCACGCCGCAACGGAAGCCAATGATGATCGTCTAGGTAGCATCAACACTTACGATATGATGGCGGGGTTGATTGATATCGCAGATACGCTGGGGCGCTATTGGCAACAGCTCAAAAGGATAGAGTCCGGTTACAACTCGAACGTGGATTGGGCGAAGGAATTCAAAGATCGAAAACAGGCCATCATATCCAGTCTGCCCCCTTACGACCCTCATGGCGGGACTATTCAAAAGATTGAACGCGCCTCGTCTGTCCAGAACGCGGTCGCTGGCATGGTTATCGAACAGGTCGAATCAATGATGCCAGAAAATGACATCATTGATTTCAAAACTTGGGCGAGACATTTCATGCAAGCACAGCCTTTGCCGCCGCTTCGCTCAGGCAATTAAAGCAACCTCAAACTAGTGGTGCGGGTAGAGGGACTCGAACCCCCACGCCTTGCGACACGAGAACCTAAATCTCGCACGTCTACCAATTCCGTCATACCCGCATGCAAGCTCGAAGATAATGCCTGCTGAACCGCGCGTCACCTACGACGTCACATTTCGGTGCCCGTTTGGAACAAGTTGGAGGTCGCTGCAAGCTCTCATCTCTGAGTAGAAGAACGCCCAATATCCGCCTTGGAATACCAATCTAGCGTTTCATGGTTTGGAGGTTGCTATAGTTTCGTTGTCGTCGCCTCGATTAAGGACGACACAACCATCTGTTTTAATTGATATTATTTTGTTCGACGGCGCGGAAAAACCTAAATCCAGTGCGTCTACCAATTCCGCCACACCCGCGACGCGCGGTTCCTACGCGAGCGTGCAGGGCGTTTCAACAGGAAACACCATGCGCCCGGATTTTCAGGCATTTTCTCCGTGCAAGGCGCCGAGAATGGTCGGAATTTGTCGCTCCAGGTCCTCTGAAACCAGCCCGGCTCCGACCCGCCTGCCCGCTTCACCATGCAACCAGGTTGCCATCGCGGCGGCCTCAAAGGTAGGCATGCCTTGTGCCATGAGACCGGCTATCAGCCCCGCCAGGACATCGCCTGAACCTGCCGTCGCCAGCCAGGGAGTCGCATGCGTATTGACGATCGCACGTCCGTCAGGTGCCGCAATCACCGTATCGGCCCCTTTGAGCAGCACCACGCATCCAGCTTCCCGCGCTGCGCGCCGCGCCGTCTCGATCTTGTTGACCTCGGATTCTGCAGGATCACCGAAGAGCCGACGGAACTCGCCGACATGCGGCGTTATGATGTCATCTGGCCGCAAGCGCTTGAAGAGCGATTTCGGCGCGCTGTCGAAGACCGTCAGCGCGTCAGCGTCGAGCAGGACCCGCGTATCCGATTTGAGCAGGAGTTCGACATTGGCCCGGGTAGCAGGCGTTATGCCGGCAGCCGGGCCGATCACAACCACCTGCGCGGTCGCTGCTGCCGATTCCAGATCATCGGAGCCATTGATGGCCTGCAACATGACAGCGGTGAGATGGCTTGCATTCGTGGACACCGCGCCCGGCGGCGACAGGACCGTAACCAGGCCGGCCCCGACCCTCAGCCCGGCCGTGGCGGCAAGGCGCGCCGCGCCTGTTGCCGATGCCGGCCCGCTGATCACCTTGAGATGGCCGCGCTGATGCTTGTAAGCAGCCTGGCCCGGACGCGGCATGATGGGTGCCCACAGGACCGGACTGTTCTCGAATGCGGATGTCTGGACCGGCACGCCGATATCGGCGGCTGCGACCAGTCCGCAATAAGCGGCTGCGGGCTGAAGCACATGCGCCGGGCGCAGGCCCGCAAACGTCATCGTGCCCTCGGCACGGAAGCATGGCCCGAGCGGCTGGGCCGTCAGCCCATCGATGCCCGACGGCACGTCGACCGACACAACCCTGCCGCCGCGCTGGGCCAGTTCTGCTGCCACGCCGTCGAGCGGGCGCGAAAGGCCGCCGCCAAAGAGGGCGTCAAGCACCACGGCATGAGGTGCCTGCACAGCGGCTTCGAGCGGACGAACCTCACCGTCCCAGAGCGCCGCTGCCTTCGCGGCATCGCCGGTCAGCGAGGTGATATCCACGGCGCAGAACACATCAACCTTGCGCCAGAGCTTGGACAGGCGTGCCGCTGCGACGAACCCGTCGCCGCCATTGCCGCCCGGCCCGCACAGGACCTGTACTATTCCTTCGGGCCAACGCGCATGGAGGAACTCTGCGACGGCCGTCCCGGCGCGCGTCATCACTTCAAAACTGTCTGTGCCTGCTGCGAAGACCGCCTGTTCAGCGGCGGTCATTTCCTGTGGTGTAATGATTGGTCTGCCCATGGGGCGACCTCATAACACGCGTGTTGCGGATTCGCTTCCATATTCAGCAACTGAAAGCGGGCCGTTTGCCCGCGTCAATTGCGTTACAGAACAATGCCCCGGACGAAACACGACAACCCTCGGATCCGCCTCGATCATCCCGACAAGCGCGTTGATCGCGACAAAGTGCGAGAAAACCACTGTCTGGTCGGGAAGCCCTGAGACAAAGTCCAGCATGGCACGGCGCCAGTCGACAAAACTATGCGAGCCGCCGTGCCAGTCCCCTGCCATCAGCGTGCGAAGCCATGTGGCGCGCTCATCAATGCCTTCCGGCGTATCAATCTCGGATATTTCCGGCACCACGGTAGCGACAAGGCCCATGCGCTGTTCAAACGGCAAGGCTGTTTCCCGGCATCTCAGCATCGGGCTGGAAATGGCTGACGTGGCTCCGAGCGCCATCAAGGCGTTCGCTGCTGCGGCCGCCTGCTTCTGTCCCAGCTCGCTCAGTCCCGGGTCAGGGTGATCACCCCAACCGGCCGCGGCCTCGCCGTGCCGAACAAGATAAATCATGCGGCGATCTGAATCTGGTCAGCCCCGATACCCATGTCGGCACATACGTCCAGTGCATTGAGGTAGGCGACCGGCGTGGCGATATTAAGACGCGCACGGGCAGCTTCGAGGGGTTCATGCAGCAGTGCGATGATGTCTTCTCTCACTATGCGGGATGCCGCAGAACCGTTTCGCTTGCCTTCCCGGAAGCAATCCATCACGCGCGCCTCTTTCGGTACGCTCTTCATGATCTGGCGGGTGCCCATAAAAGATATGAAGATCACACCCTTTCCCGGGTTCTGGCTGTAGGTGAAGGCGAGAAGGCTGGCTTCGCCGAGCGCATCGCGACCGTATCCGGAGAGCACGTGAAACAGGTCGTGCGTATCGCGCAGGCGGTTGCCGTACCAGCGATAGTCGTCATCGAAGTCGCGCATGGCGCCTTTGAATTTCTCGCTTTCCTCGACAAGTCCCTGAGCTGTGAGCCCTTCGCGCTCCATGAAATCGACATAGGCGCGGCCAACCGTGCCGTCGGGCAGCGCCCGGATCCAATCATGGTCGTCCAGCAGGGGTGGCAGGTATTCCTTCTTTGAGAGCAGCGCCTGTCCCTCGTCGCTGGCAGCGAAAGCGTGGAAATTCTTCTCGAACGAACGTCCGTTGAGCGACTCGATAATATGAAAGACCTGTTCGGTGTCTTCCTTGTCGGCGATCAGCTTCTGCATGTGCCTCCAGGCGACCAGCGGGCGAAACCTCGCCGGACGGCGATCTGGGTGGATGAACGCTTCGGTCATTGAATTCTGCTCTCGCTGCAATTTCTCCCTCTGGATACCATATGCCGCCCGACATTAAAAGTGACGCTAGCGTCATCTTCGTTAATCGGAACCACTCACTCGGCGCCCATTATTTAGGCAGTGATGTCCAATATTCGACCAGGCACCCCAATCACCCGCCGTTTCGGTATCTTGTGCTCGCCTCTCAGGCCGAGTGAGCTTACCCAAAATCAATATCAATTCAGCGGCTGGGAGAACATGGGCCATGAAGAAAATCGAAGCAATCATCAAGCCATTCAAGTTGGACGACGTGAAGGAAGCACTGCAGGAGATCGGTTTGCAGGGCATGACAGTCATCGAGGCCAAGGGCTTCGGTCGCCAGCGCGGCCACACGGAGCTCTACCGCGGCGCGGAATATGTCGTGGATTTCCTTCCCAAGCTCAAAATCGAAATCGTCCTGGCCGACAGCGCTGTCGACGGCGCGGTGGAGGCCATCAAGAAAGCCGCGCATACCGACAAGATCGGCGACGGCAAGATCTTCGTTTCGGCCGTACTCGAGGCTGTGCGAATCCGCACCGGAGAAACAGGCGACGCTGCGCTCTAATCCTGCAATAATGACATTCTAGACTCAGCAAACCGCACAATCCTGGAGGGCAAATCCAATGGCTGACAAGCTAATCAAAATGATGAAAGACGAAGACGTACAATACGTCGATCTTCGTTTCACCGATCCGCGCGGCAAGATGCAGCACGTGACATTCCACAAGAACATGGTCGAAGACGACTTCTTCTCCGAAGGCCAGATGTTCGACGGTTCCTCGGTTGCCGGCTGGAAGGCCATCAATGAATCCGACATGCTACTGATGCCGGATCAGGACACTGCCATCATCGACCCGTTCTTCCAGCAAACGACGCTTGCGGTGATGTGTGACGTACTCGATCCGATCACCGGACAACCCTATAACCGCGATCCGCGGACAACTGCCAAGAAAGCCGAAGCCTACGTGAAAGCGGCGGGCGTGGGTGACACGGTATTCTTCGGGCCGGAAGCCGAGTTCTTCGTGTTCGACGACGTGCGCTGGTCGGTGGAACCGCATTCGACCGGCTACAGCTTCGATTCGACCGAACTTCCGATCAACACAAACAAAGAATACCCGATGGGCAACATGGGCCACCGTCCAGGTCCAAAGGGTGGCTATTTCCCAGTGCCGCCGATCGATTCCGAACAGGACATGCGCAGCGAAATGCTGTCGGTCATGTTCGACATCGGCCTTGATCCCGAGAAGCACCATCATGAAGTGGCTCCTGCCCAGCACGAACTGGGCCTGAAATTCTCGACCCTGACCGTGATGGCCGACCGCCTGCAGCTCTACAAATACGTCGTCCACAACGTGGCGGCATCGTATGGCAAGACGGCGACTTTCATGCCCAAGCCCATGTTCAAGGACAACGGCTCCGGCATGCACGTCCACCAGTCGATCTGGGGTGGCGGCAAGCCCCTCTTCGCCGGCGACAAATATGCCGGCCTGTCGGAGATGTGCCTCTATTATATCGGCGGCATCATCAAGCACGCCAAGGCGCTTAACGCAATCACCAACCCGTCGACCAACAGCTACAAGCGCCTGGTCCCGGGCTACGAAGCGCCTGTCATGCTGGCCTACTCGGCCCGCAACCGGTCGGCTTCGATCCGCATTCCATTCGGCTCCAACCCGAAAGCCAAGCGTATCGAAACACGCTTCCCGGATCCGGCGGCAAACCCGTATCTGGCCTTCGCGGCGCTGCTCATGGCCGGTCTCGATGGCATCGAGAACAAGATCCATCCAGGCGACGCCATGGACAAGGATCTCTACGATCTGCCGCCAGAAGAAGCAAAAGCCATCCCACAAGTTTGTGGATCACTGCGCGAAGCCCTTGCGGCGCTCGATGCAGATCGTAAGTTCCTCACCAAGGGCGGTGTTTTCGACGATGATCAGATCGATGCCTATATCGAACTAAAAATGGAAGAGAACATGCGCTATGAGCTCCACCCGCATCCGGTGGAATTCGAAATGTACTACAAGGTTTAAGAGCCGAATCTCTCTCTCTTAAGCCTTGTAGGGCCGGCACCTTCGGGTGTCGGCCTTTTCTTTGTCTCAGACATGACCGCCAAAGAAAAAGCCCCGGACCGAAGGTCCAGGGCTTTTCTATTCTTGATGGTGTCTGATGGCTCAGCCGGCTTCAGGCTGGCTCTTCTTTGAGTGCACGTAAAGCGGCTCGGCATTGCCTTCGACCACTTCGCCATTGATCACGACTTCTTCAACGCTGCGCAGGTTTGGCAATTCGAACATCGTGTCGAGCAGGATCGATTCCATAATCGACCGCAGGCCACGGGCACCGGTCTTGCGACCGATCGCACGACGCGCAACGCTCGTCAGGGCTTCAGGCGTGAACGTCAGCGAGACATTCTCCATGTCGAACAGCTTCTGGTACTGCTTCAGCAGTGCGTTCTTAGGCTGGGTCAGAATCTCGATCAGAGCGCCCTCATCCAGGTCTTCCAGAGTCGCAATGACCGGAAGGCGGCCGATGAATTCAGGGATCAGGCCGAAGCGCTGCAGGTCTTCCGGCTCCGTGTTGCGCAGGATTTCGCCCACGCCGCGCGCCTCCGGATCCTTGAGCGAAGCACCAAAGCCAATCGAGGCATTCTCGCCCCGCGAGGAAATGATCTTGTCGAGCCCGGAAAAGGCACCGCCACAGATGAACAGGATGTTCGTCGTGTCGACTTGCAGGAATTCCTGCTGGGGATGCTTGCGGCCGCCTTGGGGCGGCACAGCAGCAACCGTGCCTTCCATGATCTTGAGCAGCGCCTGCTGGACGCCCTCACCCGACACATCGCGTGTGATAGACGGATTATCGGACTTGCGTGAAATCTTGTCGATCTCATCGATATAGACGATGCCGCGCTGGGCGCGTTCAACATTATAGTCTGCCGACTGCAGCAGCTTCAGAACAATGTTTTCAACATCTTCACCGACATAACCGGCTTCGGTCAAAGTTGTGGCATCAGCCATGGTGAAGGGCACATCCAGGATGCGCGCCAGCGTCTGCGCAAGCAGCGTCTTGCCGCAGCCCGTCGGGCCAACCAGCAGGATGTTGGATTTTGCCAGCTCTACGCCATCCGTCTTGCCGGCATGCGACAGGCGCTTGTAGTGATTGTGCACGGCGACGGACAGGATGCGCTTGGCAAGGCGCTGCCCGATGACATAGTCATCCAGCACATCACAGATTTCCTGAGGTGTCGGCACGCCTTCGCGCGACCGGACCATGGCCGTTTTGTTTTCTTCGCGGATGATATCCATACACAGTTCGACGCACTCGTCGCAGATGAACACCGTAGGTCCAGCGATAAGCTTCTTAACTTCGTGCTGGCTCTTTCCGCAGAAAGAACAATATAGCGTATTCTTCGAATCGCCTGAGCCGTTTTGCTTGGTCATGCCGTCCTCAATGCCGGGTAAGGTTTAACGGGGCCTTTAAGCGCCCTCACCCGGTTTCTTAATATGACAATAAGGGTCATGGCCCACCCTGCAAGAGGCGGGCCGCAATTGGTAGGGAGCGTCGCCGCCTATTTTTCGTCCTCAGCGTCGCGGCGCTCAAACACCTTGTCGACAATGCCGAACTCGACCGCTTCTTCCGCCGTCAGGAACGTATCCCGGTCGAGTTTACGCTCGATCACGTCATATTCCTGACCCGTATGCTTGACGTAGATATTGTTGAGACGCCGCTTCAGGTCGATAATGTCCTTCGCGTGACGCTCGATATCTGTAGCAACGCCTGAATATCCGCCCGATGGCTGGTGCAGCATCACGCGGGCATTTGGCAGGCAGGTGCGCATGTCGTGCTCGCCCGCAGCCAGCAGAAGCGAGCCCATGCTGGCGGCCTGGCCGAAGCAGACAGTCGAAATCGGGCAACGAATATATTGCATCGTGTCATAGATCGCGAGGCCCGATGTGACGTAGCCGCCAGGACTGTTGATATACATAGCGATGTCTTTTTTCGGGTTTTCCGACTCGAGGAACAGCAGCTGCGACGTGATCAGCGCGGCCATGCTGTCGTCAATTCCGCCGGTGACGAAAATGATGCGCTCTTTCAGAAGGCGCGAAAAGATATCAAACGCCCGCTCCCCCCGGCTGGTCTGTTCCACCACCATGGGAACAAGGTTGAGGGCAGTCTGGTACGAACTCGTCATGAAATCAGGCCTCAGGGCTGGCTGTCAGGAATCTCTATTCTGCCAGAACTGGCAGAATGACCTATATTTGTCCACGCGCGACTGATCGCAAGGGGCTTTGGGCTGTGGAATGCGCGCTTCAGCGCCACGGCCATTCCGACCTGCCGCTTGGCAAGGGCGATGCCGGGTCCCTCATGAACGCGAGATAGTCAGCCTGCACGGATTCGGCCTGCAGGTCTCGCAAGAGCATATGATAGCCGTTCGGGTAGTACACGGTGCGAACGCCGTCCGGCAGGTTCCTGCTTGTGCGTTTCACGCCGGCAGGCGGTATCACGAGGTCGTTTGCGCCATATGACAGCAAGGTGGGCAAGCCGGCGGGCAGCCGCCCGGCCCGCATGTGCGCTGTCTCCATCAGCCTGACGACGCCATATACTTGGTCGATCCGGTTAAAGGTCATCATCAAGGGATCAGACCATGTCCGGCGCAGCATCTCGACATTGTCCGACGGTTCAATCTTCACCAGACGGCGCGGCGGTCTCACGATCCAGCCCGGCCGCGTGTGCGTTGAGGCCCAGAGGCTGGCCTTGTAGATGGGATTCATTGCCCCCCACCCGCGAAGGCCTGGCCCCGACGCGATCAGCCTGTCAGCCGCTGGAGGCCGGTCCGATCCAAACGCGCTCATGGCGACAGACCCGCCCATCGAGATGCCAACTACCGTAATAACCGCTTTGGGGTGCCTGGCCCGCGCGACACTTACAGCCGCGCGCAGGTCCTCACGCATCAATTCCTCTTCGGGCCATATCCCGCGACCGGGCGACCGGCCAAACCCGCGCTGGTCATAGGCATAAGTCGTCACGCCATTCTCCGCCCAATACGGCGCCGCCATATGAAACGCATTTGCATAATCGTTCATGCCGTGGACGCCGACCACGACGAGTTCCGGAGTCTCGACACCCTTGGCAGGCCAGACCGTGAGTCCCAGTCTGGCGCCATCGTCAGCGACGAACACATGATTTTCGGGATCGAAGCGCGGCGTGACCGGTGCTGACATCAGGAAGGCCCCCTGGGTTAAGGGATGGGTGCAACTGGCGACCGCAAAAGCCGCGATCACGAGCGTCAGGAGTCCAAGGCATCCCACGCGGCGCGCCGTAGTTCCGGCAGCACGTCGGCGTCGAACCAGGGATTTCGCTTTAGCCATCCAGTGTTTCTCCAGCTTAGGTGCGGTATAGTGAACATTCGCTCACTTGTAAAGGCCTGCCAGTTCCGGACGGTGTGCGTCAAAGACTTCCCGGCCCGTTTGCCGAGATGCCATTTTTGGGCATAACCTCCGACAAGAATGCTCACCTTGAGGTCCGGCAACTGCGCGAGGAGGTCAGCGCGCCATGTTTCCGCGCAGCGTTTCATCGGCGGCAGGTCGCCGCCCTTTTTGTCGTTTCCGGGAAAGCAGAACCCCATCGGCACGATGGCCACCCGCGTCGCATCGTAGAACTCGGCCTCGGTGACGCCCATCCATTCACGCAAGCGGACACCCCGACGGATCATTGAACGGCGTGCCCGTCACATCGGCCAGGTCTCCCGGCGCTTGCCCTGCGACCAGTATCCTCGCGCTTCCGCTCACCTGCAGCACGGGGTTCAGCGCGCGGCTCATCTCATGTTCACGCAGCCAGCACGCGTGAATCTGATCGAGATATGATTTGAGATCGTCGATTATATAGCCATATGTGAGGACGGATTTGGATCAGGAAAGAGCTACGTCCCATGGCTAACGAGATTGTCAGAAAAATCGACCCGCGCGCCCGCGACCTTGGCGGCGGTTTCCGTGTCCGGCGCGTGCTGCCTTTCCACGCCCACAAGATGGTGGGGCCTTTCATTTTCTTCGACCATTTCGGCCCTGTGGACTACGCGCCCGGCGAAGGATTCGACGTGCGCCCGCACCCGCATATCGGTCTCGCCACCGTGACCTACCTGTTCGAAGGCGCCATCCGCCATCAGGACAGCCTCGGTACTGATCTCGTTATTCGTCCGGGCGCCGTGAACTGGATGACCGCTGGCCACGGTATTGTTCATTCCGAGCGCACGCCGCTGCCTGAACGTGAAGCCGGCCAGAGTATGCATGGATTGCAGACCTGGGTTGCCCTGCCACTCAGCCACGAAGCCATCGCGCCGTCGTTCGTGCACCACGCCGCCGACACGCTACCCGCGTTCAAAGAGAACGGCGCTGACGTCCGCGTGCTCGCCGGTGAAGCCTGGGACCACCGCTCGCCTGTCGATTTCCCATGGCCGATTCTCTATCTCGCGATCGAAACGCCAGATGGCGCCAGTCTCACACTACCTGCGGGCCTCGCCGAGGAGCGCGCGCTCTACCTGGTTTCAGGTGGCGTACGCGTGGATGGCGAACGCGTCGAGGAAGGCGTCATGCTCATCCTCGCGCCGGGTACCGACATTCCGGTGGAATTCTTTCCGGGAACGAAGGCTGTAGTCTGTGGCGGAGCGCCATTGGATGGACCGCGAAAAATCGACTGGAATTTTGTCGCATCCGATGAGGCCATGATTGAGCAGGCCAAGCAGGACTGGAATGAATACTCGCAGTCCCACGGCACAGACCGGTTCCCGCCGGTACCGGGTGACGAGACAGAATGGATCCCCCTGCCCTGAAATCGCCGCATTTAATTGACACGCCCGCCCTAGGCGAATTCCGGGAAGGGCGTTCGCCATACACAAGACAATAAAGTCTCAGAGAGGGTGAAATTCATGAACATCAAACTTATCGCCGGTGCCGTTGCATCAATGGCTATGCTCGCCGCTTGCGCAACACCAACCGTTGCCGAATCCGAAACCGCCGCAAGCCTCGACGCCGCTTCGGCCGAAGTTTCCGCTGACGTGGCTGCAGATGCAGCTGATGTCGCCGTGGAATCTGCTCCTGCCGCTGTCGCCGCTGAAGTGACCGAAGATGCAACCGTCGCTGCAGAAGCTGCTGACGTTGCGGAAGAAGCCGCTGACGCGGCTGCTGATTCAGCGGAAGAAGTCGCAGAAGAAGCAGCCGAAGAAGCTGAAGCTGCTGCCGAACAAGCTGCGGAATAGTTTCTGACTGATAACAAGTCGATCAAGGGCGGACTCCAGCAATGGGGTCCGCCTTTTTTACTGGTCCCTCCCCAGCATGCGGCTTGAAGCCCGAAGCGGCGCATGCCAGACCCGTTGGCAATCTCTGAACGATGCCCATTGGAGGGGCAAACATCCATGAAAAATTTTGCACTTGCCGTGTCGTTGATCGCACTCGCCGCATGCGGCGGCCCGAAGCAGGAAGCGCCTGTCGATGCGCCTGTCGCCGAAACGCCGCCAGCCGAAACGCTGCTTCTGCCGCTCCCAGCCGATACGACAGCTGATATTAACGCAAGCGACCTTGCCCAGCGTATCAAAGCGCTGGCTGACGACACGTTCGAAGGTCGCGGCCCCGGCACGCCAATCGGCGAGGCCGCTGCTGCCTGGATCGGCGCCGAAATGGCGCGCATCGGCCTCCAGCCCGGCAGTGACGACGGCACGTATTTCCAGAAGGTCGCCATGGTCAACCAGACCATTGACCCCGCACAATCCTTCCTCACTTTCACGGTGCCGGACGGCACGGAAATGCCGACCGTCCTGAAGGAAGACTCGGTCATCTGGACCAAGCATCAGGATTCCGCGACAATTTCATTCGCACCGTCCGACGTCGTCTTCGTCGGCTACGGCGTTGTCGCGCCGGAATATGACTGGAACGATTATGCCGGCCAGGACGTCACCGGCAAGACAGTGGTCATCCTCGTGAATGATCCTGGTTTTGCCACGGGCGACACGGATCTCTTCAAGGGCAAGGCCATGACCTATTACGGTCGCTGGACTTACAAGTACGAAGAGGCGGCCCGTCAGGGTGCCGCCGCCGCGATCATCGTCCACGAGACCGAACCAGCCTCTTATGGCTGGGATGTTGTGAAGAACTCCTGGTCGGGCGCACAGTCTGACCTTGTTCGCGCCGATGGCGGCGCCAACCGGGCCCTGATGGAAGGCTGGATCAGCCGTGCGATGGCTGAAAAGCTTCTCGCCTCCGCCGGCAAGGATTTCGAAGCGATGAAAACCGCCGCGAAAACGCCCGGCTTCCAGGCGGTCCCCCTGACCGGCGTCAAGGCGACGGGGGAAATCGTGCAAACGATCGAAAACCTCGACAGCCGTAACGTGATCGGTGTCCTTCCGGGCGCAACCACGCCAGACGAATATGTGCTCTACACGGCGCACTGGGATCACCTCGGCAAGAAGACGGGCCAGAAAACCGGCGCCCCGGGCGAAGACTTCTATGACGACCAGATCTTCAATGGCGCAGTGGACAATGCGACCGGCGCTTCGGCCCTGCTCGAACTGGCCGAGGCTTTTGCCGCCGAGTCGCATGATCGTTCGCTATTGTTCGTATCGGTGACACTCGAAGAGTCCGGCCTTCTCGGCTCGGAATATTTCGCTGAGCACCCGACAGTACCGCTCAACCAGATCGTCGCGGGCGTGAACATGGACGGCGCGCTGCCTGTGGGCCGCACGCACAACATGGTCGTGATCGGCTATGGCGCATCGCAGCTTGAGGACCGCCTCGCGGCCATCCTGAAGGCCAATGACCGCGTCATTACACCGGACGGCAAACCGGAAGCGGGATACTTCTACCGGTCCGACCACATCTCGCTCGCCAAGCGTGGCGTGCCGATGCTCTATGCCGACGGTGGCGACGACAAGCTTGAAGGCGGCGTAGCCGCAGGCAAGGCCGCGGCAGCGGCTTACACAGCCGAGCGCTACCACAAGCCAATGGACGAATATTCGGATGACTGGGACCTCTCCGGCTTCACCGAGGACATCCAGGCGCTCTATGCCGTGGGTAAAGGCATCGCCGATTCGTCCGACTGGCCGACCTGGTATCCGGGCAACGAGTTCGAGGCCGCCCGCAAGGAATCGCTCGCTTCCGAATAGACGCGAACGCCCAAACGTCTTAGTCCCGGATGGCCCTGACGGTCGTTCGGGACTATTTCATTCTGACGCCGGAAAGGCGCCTCCATGCTCTCCTACCAACATGGCTACCACGCAGGAAACCGCGCCGACGTGCTCAAGCACGCCGTCCTTCACGCGCTGCTCGGACATATCGCGGCGGTCGGCAAACCGATCCTCTATGTCGAAACGCATTCGGGGCGCGGACGCTATGACCTGACCGGCGAACAGGCACGCAAGGGCGGCGAAGCGGAGACGGGCATCCTGGCCTTGCACCGTGGCAAGCCGCCACGTGCGCTGAAACCCTGGGTATCGCATGTTGAAGACTGCGGCATGAAAAACTATCCGGGCTCTCCCGACCTCGCACGTCAGCTTTTGCCGCCAACGGCACGCATGGTGTTCTTCGAAAAGCACCCTGCGGAGCACGCGGCATTGGAAGCCGCCGTCGGCAGCGACCCCCGCGTTCAGGTCAAGCATTCCGACGGTTATTCCGGTGCGCTGAAACTGTCGCCCCGGGGCGGCGAACAGATGGTCTGCTTTGTTGACCCCAGCTATGAGACCAGCCGTGACATTGACGCGCTTGCCCTCTGGACACCGCGCGCGCTGAAACGCTGGCCGCAAGGCATCCTGATCCTCTGGCTGCCGCTCTTCCGGGACGGCCGCGAGGCAGAATTCGGTGAATACCTTGCCGGCCTCGACGACTGCATAATCGCCGGCGCCAGATGGCCAGTGGACGTCAATGACGAAAGCGCGCTTGAAGGCTCGGCCGTCGTCGCCTTCCGCGCTCCTGCTGCCGCCAGTGACCCGAGCCACGCCATCGCCGCTGCGATCCAGTCCTGGTGGTCATCGCCGGCAGCCAAGGCATGACGCGCATCCTCCTGATCGGAGGAGGACACACGCATGTCGTAGCGTTGAGACACCTCGCCCGGCGCAAACCTGCCGGGCTGGACATCCATCTCGTCAGCCCTGACCTCACGACATCCTACAGCGGATTGTTGCCCGGCCACATTGCCGGGCACTGGAAGCGCCACACCCTTGAAATACCCCTCCCGCCGCTCTGCCGCACCGCTGGCGCCACCTTGCATTCCACCCGCGCAACCTCGCTGGACCCCGCCGCGCAGACTGTCGATCTCGCTGATGGTGACACGCTTTCGTTCGACTATGCGTCACTGGATATCGGCGCGATAGCCGAAGTCTCAGGCCCGGAAAGCCTGCGAAAACTCGGCGTTCCCGTGAAACCGCTCGGCCCGTTCGCGGACCGCTGGTCAGCGTTTGTTTCCCAAGTAGAGACCGGCAAGCTTCCGCCTCACGCCGCCGTCCTCGGTGCCGGGACAGCTGGCGTCGAACTGGCCTTGTCGATGAAATACCGGTTGGAAAAACTGGGCCTTTCTCGTCCTGTCCACGTGTCATTAATCGAGCGCGGGACCGACCTGCTGCCAGGCGGCAACGCATCAATGCGGGCGCAGCTGCAGCGCGAACTGAAGCGGGCCGGCGTAGCGATGTTCACAGGTGAAACTGTTGCAGATGCTGACGAGGACAGTCTCCGCCTCGCATCTCGCGAGGACGTCCCGGCAGGCTTTGTGGCCCTCGCGACCGGCGCGCGCCCACAGGCCTGGCTGACCGGGACAGGGCTCACCCTGAACGACGGATTCGTTTCCGTGGGTCAGGCACTTCAATCCGTCAGCCACCCCCACGTCTTCGCGTGTGGGGACACGGCCCACCTGACGTTTGACCCGAGACCCAAGGCCGGCGTTTTCGCCGTGCGTCAGGGAGCGGTGCTCGCCAAACAGCTCGTCAGGCTCGCGGCCAATCAGCCGCTAGCCCAGTACCACCCGCAGAAGGATTACCTGAAGCTTGTCAGTCTTGGTCGACGCCGCGCCATTGCTGAGAAATGGGGCGTCACCCTGAACATGCCGGGACTTTGGGCTCTGAAGCGCCATATCGACCTGAAATTCATGGACAATTACTGATCCGCACAGCCGGCCGTAGCGTGACGGAACGGGCGTCCGGCTGGAAATTCCCGCCGGACGCCAACCGGATTACTCGGTAATTTCTTCTTTGACTTTCTTGGCCGCGTCCTGGACGACTTCGCCGCCAGCTTCAACGTCTTTGCCAACGCCTTCTACCGTGTTGCAGGCAGTGACGAACGGCACATAAGAAACGGCCATAAGGGCGATCAGAAACTTTTTCATGGAATGCTCTCCTTCTCGACTGAGCAATTCATGCTGAGCGCGTAATCGGGAACCAGCAAGCAGTAGTTTCGCACCGGCCGTCTCGTCGTGAATTGTTTCGTCCGGTACGGCCGATTCCGCCAAAACCAGTTCCCTTTTCCTCCGACTCCCTGCTAAAGGACGCGCATGAAAACCGCCGTCATCGTTTTTCCCGGATCCAACTGTGACCGGGACGCGCAGGATGCCCTGGCCAAGGTCACGGGCAAGGTCCCGGCCATGGTCTGGCACAAGGACGGGACGATCCCGTCCGACACCGACCTTGTCATGGTGCCCGGAGGCTTTTCCTACGGGGATTACCTGCGGTGCGGCGCAATTGCCGGCAACTCGCCAATCATCGAACAATTGACCGCGCACGCCAGACGCGGCGGCTATGTTCTGGGCGTCTGCAATGGCTTCCAGATCCTCTGCGAAACTCGTCTCCTGCCGGGAGCGCTGATGCGCAATGCGTCACTTCACTTCGTCTGCAAGCCACAACGCCTGTCCGTGGAAAGCGCCAATACCGCCTTTACCAGCGCCTATGCCGGGCGCGACACGGTCACCTTCCCGATCGCCCACCACGACGGCAACTTTTTCGCTGATGACGCGACGCTCGACCGGCTCGAAGGCGAAGGCCGGGTTACGTTCCGCTATGTTCAGGGCGAAAACCCGAACGGAGCCGCGCGTGACATCGCTGGCATCCTCAGCGAAAATGGTCGTGTGCTCGGTATGATGCCACACCCTGAACGCGCCGTCGGCGGCAACGAAGGCGGCCTTGATGGACTCGGCGTTTTCGAAAGCCTCGTCAGCGCCACCTGATCCGCTGGCCACGTGCGCCTGTCACACTTAAAACGACAGGCAGCATGACACAAAAACCACTGCCCCCTCGTATTGCCCAACGCCTTGCCCGAGCATCGATGCTCAGGGAATCCGGCAAAGTGCCCGAAGCCATAGCCGCCTATCGCGCCGTGCTGGCCGAAGCGCCAAACCTTCCTGATAGCTGGTACAATCTCGGCTGGCTTCTGCGGCGTGCCGGCGACCCGACTGCCGCCATTGCCGCCTATGATCGCGCCCTCGCGCTCAATGTCAGCGGTCCCGAAGAAGTGCTCCTCAACAAGGGGGTGATCTTTGCCGACGACTTGCTTGACCCAGCCAAGGCTCAGGACTCGTACCGCGCCGCACTCGCGATCAATCCCCGCTATGGACACGCCCGGTTCAATCTCGCCAACACGCTTGAAGACCTGGGCGACCGTGAAGGCGCGGCATCCGAATACCGTACACTGCTCCAACAATCGCCGAGCGAACCGGAACCCCTCGCCCGCCTCGCCAATTTGTCGAAAATCGATTCGCCGCATGATGAGCTTGTCGTACAGATTCAGTCTGCGCTTGTTCGCACCGACTTGCCCGCCTCCGCCCGGACGAGTCTTGGATTTGCGCTCGGTCGCCTGCTCGATCAGGTCGGCGCCTATGACCACGCATTTGAGGCGTTCAAGAACGCGAATGCCCAGAGTCTCGCGGCGCGCGACCCGAAGCAACCTGGCTACGATCCTGCGCGCCAGCATGCGCTGGTAGCAGCGCTCATGTCCCTGCCGGCTCCTGGGCCGATCACTCCTACCAGCACCGGCGCGCTTTCGCCCGTGTTCATCCTCGGCCAGTTCCGGTCCGGTTCGACTTTGCTGGAACAGGTCTTGTCCGCGCACAGCGCCGTTACAACGGGCGGAGAGCTTCCCCTTCTGGGCACGATCGCAGCGCGCGACCTGAGACCTTACCCGCAAAGCCTGGCCAATCTTTCCACCGCACGAGCCGCCGAGCTGCGCGACGTGTATCTCTCAGGCGTGGCGCTCCGCTTGCCTGGCGCTTCAGGCATCGTCACGGACAAACGCCCCGACAATTTCTACCATATCGGTCTCATACTCAGGTTGTTTCCGGATGCGCGCATCCTTCACACGGTCCGAGACCCCCTCGACACGTGCCTGTCGAACTATTTCCTCCACCTCAGCCACATGCAGCCTCACGCCCTCGACCTCGCCCATCTCGGCCACCAATACCGCGCTTATCAAGGGCTCATGGCGCATTGGAAATCCATCGCTCCGGACAAGATTATCGATGTGGATTATGATGCGCTGGTACGATCGCCTGAACTCGAAATCCGGAAGGTCCTGACCTTCCTCAACCTGCCGTTTGACGCCGCCTGCCTCGACTTTCACAATAGCCGCACGCCTGTTAAGACGGCCAGCGTCTGGCAAGTGCGCGAACCGCTCTACCAGCGTTCTTCGGGTCGCTGGCGGAACTATGAATCCCACCTGAGACCACTCCTGGAGGCCTTGAATGACTGACCGTGCTTCGCTGATCGCCAAACTGCCCAAAGCCGAACTCCACCTCCACATCGAAGGCAGCTTCGAGCCCGAACTGATGTTGGCAATTGCGGAGCGCAACAAGATTACGGTGCCCTTCAAGACTCTGGAGGAGGCCCGGGCTGCGTACGCCTTCTCCAATCTTCAGGAATTCCTCGACATCTATTATCAGGGCATGGCCGTCCTTCTCCATGAGCAGGATTTCTACGACCTGACATGGGCCTATCTTCAACGCGTAGCCACCGACAGTGTCCGCCATGTAGAGATATTCTTCGACCCGCAGGCGCACACCGAACGCGGCGTCGCCTTTGCGACGGTCGCCGATGGCATTCTCCGCGCGCTGAACGACGGCGAGGAAAAACTCGGCATCACGTCACGCCTGATCATGAGCTTCCTGCGCCATCTGAGTGAGGCGGACGGCTTCGCGCTCCTCGACGAGTCGACGCCTTATCACGACCGTTTCATTGGTGTCGGCCTGGACAGTTCAGAAGTCGGCAACCCGCCGTCCAAGTTTGGGCGCCTATTTGCGAAATGCCGGGAATTGGGATTCAAGCTCTGTCTCCATGCCGGCGAGGAAGGACCGCCGGAATATGTCCGCGAAGCGCTCATCGATATCGGCGCCGACCGCATCGACCATGGCAACCGGTCAATGGAGGATGCCGGACTGGTCCAGGTCCTGCTCGATTCGCAAACGCCACTGACCAACTGCCCCCTTTCCAACCTGTCGCTCTGCGTCATCGACGACCTTCGCGACAGCCCGCTGAAGACACAGCTGGAAGCGGGCTTGCTTGTGACGGTCAACTCGGATGACCCCGCCTATTTCGGCGGGTACATAAACCAGAACTATCTTGAGATCGCCGACGCACTCGACCTCAGCGCCGATCAACTCGTTCAACTCGCCCGAAACAGTTTCACCGGCGCCTTTCTCAGCGACGCCGACAAGGCCCGCCACCTTTCAGAAATCGACAAGGCTCTGAGAATCTGACAGCACTTCTCGGCAAGCAGAAATCCGAGGAAACATCCATGTTGAAGAAGCTGTTGATCGGCGCTACCGCGCTCGTCCTGTCATCGTGCTCCAAAGACGCACCGAAGAGCAACAACGCAACGCCCGTCGCCGAGCCGGCAGCGGCGCAAGCCCCCGGTTTCGAACAGAATGATTATGCCGACATGGCAAACTGGCTGTGCCACCCCGACAAGGCGTCAGACGCCTGCGCGATTGACCTGACCGCGACCGCAATCGCTGCCGACGGTACGACCTCGATCATCCCGTTCGAACCTGCCGTCGATCCTGAGTTTGATTGCTTCTACATCTATCCCACCGTCTCGTTTGACCCGACGCCCAACAGCGACATGACCCCCGGGCCCGAAGAACTGAATGTCGTGGCAAACCAGTTCGCACGCTATGGCGAGACATGCCGCCTGTTCGCACCCATCTACCGCCAGCGCACGCTGCTCGAGTTGCGCACGCAGATGATGACGGGCCAGTCCACCGCTAATGCAGAGATGCGCTATGCCGACGTGATCGACAGTTGGAACACATACATGAAGGACCAGAACAATGGTCGCGGCGTGGTCCTGATCGGTCATTCACAGGGCGCCGGCATGATTTACGACATGCTGAAAACAGACATCGTCGGATCGCCAGACCAAGCGAAACTGATTGCCGTACACGCCATCGGGTTTCCAACCAGGATTGACCCGGCAACTGGCAAGGCAGCAGGCCTGCCCGTCTGCAAATCGGGCGCCGAAACCGGTTGCCTCGTGAACTTCGAGAGCTTCCGCGCGACCGCGCCGCCGCCAGCCGACTCCCGGTTCGGACTAGCGGATGGTGACCACCGCGCCGTCTGTAACAACCCCACAGAGCTCACGGGCGACGGAGATGGCCTGCACGCCTTCATGCCGCGCCAAAGCCTCGGACGGCCTGCGCCAAACGACTATGGCGTACCCGTCGAGACGCCCTTCGTTTCGCTTCCGGACCTTCTGACGGCCACGTGCGAAGCCAATGAAACGCACGACTGGCTGGCCATTTCAATCAAGGCTGATCCGACGGACCCGCGCGCCGATGACATTCCCGGCGACGTGCTCGTCAACGGCGAAATCCTGGCCGACTGGGGCCTGCATCTCGTCGATATGAACCTCGCGATGGGCAATCTGGTCGCACTGGCCAAATCCGAGGGTGCCGCTTGGCAGGCGGCCCAAACGCCCGAGTGAGCACAATCAGGCTGGCGACTCGGGCACTTTGCGGTTAAAGCGCCCGCATGCCTGATACATCTGCGATACTCGCCCAGCTAACGACCACTCAGACCGCCAAAGAAGGCGTCGAACACGGCATCAAGGCCGATGAGTGGGAACGCCTCGTCACCCGCCTTGGCCGCCACCCAAACCTGGTCGAACTCGGCATCTATTCGGTGATGTGGTCCGAGCATTGCTCCTACAAGTCATCCCGGCGCCACCTGTCGAAATTCCCGACCAAGAACGCCCGCGTCATCCAGGGTCCCGGCGAGAATGCCGGCGTGATCGATATCGGCGACGGCCAGGCCGCCATCTTCAAGATGGAGAGCCACAACCACCCGTCCTACATCGAGCCCTACCAGGGCGCGGCGACTGGCGTCGGCGGCATCCTGCGTGACGTGTTCACAATGGGCGCGCGCCCAATCGCGCTGGTCAACGCCCTGCGCTTCGGCGACCCGAGCCATCCAAAGACCCGCAGCCTCGTGGCGGGTGTCGTCGCCGGCATCGGCGGCTATGGCAATTGCGTTGGCGTGCCCACGGTCGCGGGCGAGACGCAGTTCGACGCTGGCTACAATGGCAACATCCTCGTCAACGCGATGGCCATTGGCCTCGCGGACCAGGACAAGATTTTCTATGCGCGCGGCGCCACGCCCGGGAACCCGATCTTCTATGTCGGCTCCAAGACCGGCCGCGACGGCATCCACGGCGCAACCATGGCGTCGGCCGAATTCTCCGAAGGTGACGAGGAGAAACGTCCCACCGTTCAGGTCGGCGACCCGTTCACCGAAAAGCTGCTGATCGAGGCCTGCCTCGAACTGATGGCGACTGACGCGATCCAGGCCATCCAGGACATGGGCGCAGCCGGCCTGACATCGTCCAGCGTCGAAATGGCGGCCAGTGGCGGCGCCAATGGCGAAGGCATCGGCGTTGTCATGGACCTCGACAAGGTGCCCCAGCGCGAAGAGGGCATGACCGCCTATGAGATCATGCTGTCGGAAAGCCAGGAGCGCATGCTCATGGTGCTTTATCCCGACAAGATCGACATGGCGAAGGCGATTTTCGACAAGTACGATCTCTCCGCCGAAGTTATCGGCGAGACGACGGATACCGGCCACCTCGTGCTCACGCAGTTTGGGCAGGTCGTGTGCGATATCCCTGTCGCACCGCTGGCTGAAGACGCTCCCAATTATGACCGGCCATGGATCGAGCCGCCAAAACGCGCCGTACTCGACATCTCCAGATTCCCTGAGCCCGGGGATTATGGCGACGTGGTGCTCAAGCTGATGTCCTGTCCGGACATGGCGTCCAAGCGCTGGATCTGGGAACAGTATGACCGCCACGTGATGAACGACACGGTCGATAGTTCGCAGAGCATGGGTAACGCTGCTATCGTGCGCATCCACGGCACGAACAAGGCGCTCGCCATCTGTTCCGATTGCAACCCGCACTATGTCGCCGCCGACCCTTTTGAGGGCGGCAAGCAGGCTGTTGCAGAAGCCTATCGCAACCTGTCATCAGTCGGTGCCACACCGATTGCAATCACCGACAACCTAAATTTCGGCAACCCGGAAAAGCCCGCCACGATGGGCTACATCGTCAAGGCCATCGAAGGCATGGCCGAGGCCTGCCGCGTGCTCGACTTCCCCGTCGTGTCCGGCAACGTCTCGCTCTATAACGAGACCGACGGCGTGGCCATTCCACCGACGCCGGTCGTGGGCGGGATCGGACTGATCGAGGATGTCAGCAAGATAGCGACGCTCAAGGGCGCACAAAAAGACGACGTGCTGATTTTCATTGGCGACACGACTGGCCAGTTCGGCGCCTCACTTTTTGCGCGCGAATGGCTTGGGCTGAAAGGGGAATATCTCGGATCGCCGCCACCCATCGACCTCGAAATTGAGAAGAAGCACGCGACTTTCGTAAGGCAACTCATTCACGACGGGCTTGTCCATGCCGTGCACGATGTCAGCGATGGTGGAATTGCTTGTGCTGCGGCCGAATTGGCGCTGGCGAGTGGCATGGGAATGACAGTCTCGATCGAAGATATAGGCCAGGACAAGGCCGCCGCAATGAACCTGTTCTGCGAAGCCTCGGCGCGTTACCTGATTGCTGTTCCGCAGTCGTCACAGGCCGAGATCGTGCGGAGAGGCCACGAATTGTCCATCAATGCAGGCTGGTGCGGAAGTGTCCAAGGCGATAATCTCGTCTTCATTGAAGAGCCAGTCAAAGCACGAAAAGTGGCTGAACTGCCCCTCTCCCGGCTCCGGGAAGCACATGAAGGCTGGTTGCCAAACTACATGAACGAAATCGACTAGAGCACCGTGCGATTAATCTGACACATATCCGGCTTCCTTGAAATAGTTCCAGCATTCCTTTGGGTCGTAGAGATTGCAGATGTTTGCGATGGCGGTTTCGAGATCGTCGAAGTTTCGGGCGGCAGCGGCGCGCAA